>CALFYN010000178.1 GCA_937952345.1 uncultured Acidobacteriota bacterium | reverse complement strand
CCGCTATCCGCATTCAGCGGATTCCCGCAAGCGAACGGGTATCAGCATCTCACGGAAAACCGTGCCGCCGAAACAGACGAAGCCTGGCAGGTGCGTTTCGACGGGCGGCCGGCCGGCGCGGTCAACTTCGGAACAACGTTCGCGGGATCGGCAGCGGCGCGAGGCACATACCAATACTCGGATGAGCAGGCGGCCGAGGGCCGCTATTCGGGAAAGCTTTCCTATGAATTCACGGGCGCGGGCTACATGCTCTATTCCACTCCGCTATTGCGCAATCAGCCGGACAAGGCGCCGGAAGGATTGCGCGTGATGGTATATGGAGACGGCAGTGGCCACCGGTTGTCGCTGCGTATCAACGATTCGAGCGATGAGCGCTTTGTGGCGGCGGTCGGTCCGGTCACCTGGACCGGTTGGAAGCTGGTGGAAGTGAAAGGGATCGGAACCTGGCAGCATTACCTGGGGAATAACGACGGCGTGGTGGACACGCCCATCCGCACGGTGGCGGTGGAATGGACGCAGGTGGCCGGCGGGCCCCCGCGCGGCGCCATCTATGTGGACAATTTCACCGTGCTGTATGAGGGGGATGAGTCCGTCGTGGCGGCGGACTACGAACTGGCTGGGCGCAGCCTGCGGGTGTGGATGCTGAGAGGGCAGGGAACCACCGTGGTGGCGGGGAAGGGATTGGGCCCTAACCTGTTGCAGCCCGTGCCCTACGTGATGGCAAGGCGGAAGGGCGAATCGGCCGAGTTTCTGACGTTGCTCGAGCCGTATCGGGACCGCCCCGGTGCTGTTTCCTTTCAAAGAGATGCGGAAGGATGGATCACGGTGCGCACGGACACGTTTTCCGACCGTTTCCGGTTCACCGCGGACGGTGTGGAACGCTACGAACGTGTTATACTGGAAAGGTTGCCCTAAAGCTCGAAAGGAATCTGCTGTACCGATGAAAGCCGCAATTCATCCCGCCTACAACGAATTGAATGTGATCTGTGCCTGCGGGTCGACTTTTAAGACCCGGTCCACCCACAAGGGTGACATCCGCGTGGAAATCTGTTCCGCCTGCCACCCGTTCTTCACCGGCCGCCAGAAACTGGTGGATACGGAAGGCCGTGTGGACCGCTTCCAGAAGAAGTTCGCGAAATCGAAGCAGATTCAGGAAGCGCGCAAAAAGCCGAACTAGAGTTTGTGCTGCTGGATGCGGCAGGCCGTCCGGCCTGTCGCCTGGTGACAGACCCGCCTACCGGCTGCCGGATTGTTTCCGGCGCTTCTCGCGATCTTCGAGCATCTTGGCGTACTCGACCTTTTGCGCATCGCTGAGCATGGCGTTAATGCGCTCGCGCTGTTCGGCGCCAATACGCTTCATCTCAGGCCCGATGCTGTCGTGGGTAGCCTTGTACTTCGCTTTGGTCTCATCGAGAATGACCACGAGTTGCTTCATTTGATCGGCGTTGAGGCTGAGGCGCGATTCGTAGTCCTTTAAATACTTCTGGCGCAACGCCTCCGGGCTCCGGTTCTCGCGCCGTTCGGCGCTCACCGTTTTGGCGGAATAGAGGCGATGTCCGAACGCACCCACCAGAGCCCCACTGCCGAACACCAGCAGCAGATAGAGGGCCACCATGGGGCTACTGCGTTTTACCACGTAGAATCTCCGTTGTTGACATTCTCGATGTCGGCGTAGGCAAGAACCTCGTGGGAATTGTCATTGTCGAGGGCTTCGACGTAGGCCATCACACCAGGACCGTTGTGGGTGGTTGTAGAGGTAGTCAGCAGCATCGCCATCAAAAGGCACATGGCGGCGGCAGCAGAGACAAAGAGCCGTGCGAAGCGGCGCATGGCAAATGGAAATGACTGCCGCGCCTCGATCTTCTGCCAGAGGCCCGGCATGAACGTGGAGCTTTCTTCGAAATCAGGACATGCAGCCCGGTAGGCCTGAAACAGATCCTGCAACTTCCGATCGTGAGACTCACTGGCCATGGTCAATCCCTTCCCGTGTACCCCTATTCTACTCGCTCGCGGGAGGTTTCGCATCCCCCCCGGAAGCAGCGAACGCTTTCAGCACTCTCTGGCGCGCCCGAAACAGACGAACCTTGAGAGCGTTCTCGTTCACCTTGTAGATGTTCTCCAGTTCCTTCAAGGATAAACCTTCGACTTCTTTCAAGGTCAACAAGATCCGATCTTCTTCGGAAACGTGCCCCAACAACGACTGGACAAACTCCCGAAGCCCTGCCTTACGCGTCTCCTCGCTCCTATGCTTACTGCCGGCCACGGCGTCCGCCGACGCTACCTGCTGCTCGCTCAGATCCGCCATCCGGGACTCCGGACGGCGCTTCTGGCGCCGCATATAGTCGTAAGCGGCGTTCACCGTGAGGCGGTAGAGCCAAGGCTCGAAGACCTCAGGCGCACGCAATTGGTCCAGCGAGTAATAGAGGCGCATGAACACTTCCTGCCCGACATCCTCGACATCCTCCGGCCTCCCAATGAGGCGCGAGATCGTGCCAAGTATCCGCTTTCGGTAAGCTTGCACAATCTGGTTGAATGCCGCGTCGTCGCCGTCCCTGGCCCGGCGTATCAGGTCGAAGTCTATCAGCACGCCGCCTTCTCACTGCGACGCTCGCTTTCCCGGGCTCCCCTCGAACAACCACAACTGGAGAGCCTCACATGGTAGGGCGCATCGCCAAATTGTTAGGTTACAAGGCAACAGCCCGGGAAAGCAAAGGGAATCGGTGGAGAGCCACCTTAGGAGGGATGGAGAACAGATACTAGCTTCCTGTCCGGACAGCCAATTGCTCTCTCTTGATTGACCGCGGCCCCTTCCGTGGCATGGCCACTACCTGCGCGGCAACGGCGTGCCGGCTGTAGAGGGAGAGGGCTTCGATCAGGCGGTCGATGGCAGACCGCTTCACATACAGGCGCTGTAATTCCGTACGCGCTTTCTGAGACGAGGGAGAAATTTGAGAACGCATCGTATGGCTATTATGTGAGTACTGGAACTCCTAGTACAATACCCGCATTGGGGTGTATTACTACTCTCATTTGCGGGGGTTCCCATATCCGCGTTATCGCTGAGGGCTTGGAATCGGGTCAATCCCTTATCGGAATGCCTCCGTAACTTATTGGAAATCAGCGGCTTGTCGAACACGCAGCAATCCCGCCCGGATCCGCGCCGCTGTTTGCCCTATTAAGAAAAATTAAGAACTTGCGCCAATTTCTCCCCTCATTTGCGCGGATTTTTTCCTCCGCGCGGGTGAGCATGGCTTACTGCGGCCGTGAGAGCAGGTAGGCCATGAGGCCGCTGATCTCATTCATGCCGTATCCATCGAGGATGTTCTCCGGCATGATGGAGATCTTCGAGATCCGCTTCGACCGCACGTTCGATTTCAACACTTCCACGGGGCGCGGCTGTTCGCCGGTCTTCAGCACCATCTTCGTATCGTCCTCGGAAACCAGAAGTCCGTTGATGGCGTCGCCGTCCTTGGTTTCCACGATCCAGCTTTGGTATTGATCGGAGATCGACTTCGACGGGTAGAGAATCGCCTCGAGAATATCTTTCTTCTGGAAGCGGCTGGAGAGGGTGGTGAGGTCGGGGCCGAAGTCCTTGCCTATGGAGCCGAAGCGGTGGCAGGTGGCGCATTCATCCTCGAACAGCTTGCGGCCCGCCTCGGGCTTGGCTTTGGTGGTCATGGGGTCGAACATCTGGAATTCGAAGATTTCCTGCGGGCTGTAGGCCTGCACGCCCTTCTGGCGGGCGATGACGCTGGGGCTGCCTTCGCGCGATTGCCGCTCGGATTCCTTGAGCGGAGCGAACTCGGGCACGCGGAGCCATGCGTACTTCTTTTCTTCCTCATCCATGAACGCCAGAGAGGAATCGAAGAGGAAGTTGATGAATCCGGTGAAACTGGCGCCGCCGCGCCACTTGGAGGCTTTCGGGAACCACGCCACCAGCTTCTGCTTCTGCTCCTTCGTCCATCCGCTGGGGATGGCGCGGAGGCAGTAGACATAGTGAATCTGCAACTGCGGATTCTCTTCATCCGAGCGCAGTTGGGCGAGAATCTCGCCGATGGCATCGGGCTGTTGCGTATAGGCGAGCAGGCGCGCGTATTCAGCGTTGAGCCGGTCGTAGGCCGCCGGAAAGCGCGGCGCAATGGCGTCGAAGATCTGCTTGCGGGCGGCGGCGGGAAGGCCGTCCTTGTGGGCGATGGCGGTGAGTTGCAAGGCGCGCAGCAGGCGCAATTCGTTCTCGACACCCCCGTCGCCGGACTGGAGCAGGTCGATTTCGCGGGCGAGGATGGGCGCCAGGTCTTCCGCGGTGGTGGCGGTGCGCGTCAACGCCACTGCGGCCTCGATGGCGGCAGTGCGGCCGGATAGCCCCAGGGCGGGCGTCGCCCATTGATTGCGCGGCACACGCTCCAGCGCGAGGCGCGCGGCGTAGCGCACGAAGCGATCCGAATCGGCGAGCAAGGCGAGCAGGTTGTCGGCGCTGACCCATGGCTCCTTGGCCGGATCGAGGCCCTGGCGGACAAGTGCTTCGGCGGCGCGGCGGCGCACCAGCGGATCGGGATCCTTGATGGCGCCGGCGGCGAGCTTCTTCGTTTCCGTCGAGACCCGGATGCCGGCAAGATAAACGGCCGCGGCGCGCACGCTGGCATCGCGGTCTTCCACCAGTTCGGTGAGCAACTCCACGGTGGGTTGCGGCCCGATGCGCTCCAGAATCAGCAGTGCCTGCACGCGGTCATCGGTGGTGGCTCCGTGGTCTTTCACCAGATCCCGCATTTCCCGCGCCCAGCTTTCTCCCATCGATTCCTTGGCCTTGAGCAGCGCCGCGTGGCCCCAACTGGACAGCGGCTGCGGCTGGCGCACGACTGCGAGGATCCCTTTGGGCGCCGCGCCGCGGAACCAGCTTTCGATCGTGCCCGGCGTGTAGCGGATGCGGTAGAAGCCGCCCTGCGTATCGCGGCCGCCCATGGTGAAGTAGACGAATCCATCGGGGCCAACTTCGACATCGGTGACGTTCAGCGGCTCGCCGTGCACGAACTCGGTGGGTTCGGAGGCTACGCGATAGCTGGCGCCGGCGCGGCGCGGCGAGGAAACGAGAATGCGGCCGCGCGACCAGTCGGCTTCGAGAAACGCATCGAAGTAGCGTTGCGGATAGACGTTGTGGTGATAGAACTCGACGCCGACCGGTGAGCCGCGGCCCGCTTCGTGAAACGGCGGCAGCGTGTCGATGAAATCGTTGGGCAGCTTGCCGGAGCCGCTGCGCCAGCCGTAATCGCCGCCCGGGATGCCATGCAGTGAACGCACCGGGCGATACCAGGGCATGTTGATGTCCCATTCCATGTCGGAGTCGAAGGTGAAGACTTCGCCATCGCGGTTATAGGCGTGATTATAGGCGTTGCGCATGCCGCCGAAGATCTGCGTGAACGTGTTGCTGTCGCGATTCCAGCGCACCAGCACGCCGCCGGGAGCGAGAATGCCCTTGGCGTGGCCGCGCGCATCCCAGTAGCGCTCGAGCAGTTGCACTTCGCCGTAGTTGCGCATCGGGCTCAGCGGATCGATCTTGTCCGGCGGCGGCCCTGTGTGATTGCCGAGCATGATGGTCACAGAGCCATCGGGGGCGCGGCGAATGTCGTGCGGGCCGTGTTCGCCCATCGAACGCTCAAACTTGCTGATCAGCTCAAAGGTATCGGCGGAATCGTCGCCGTCCTTGTCTTCCATGCGATACAGGCCGGCCTGGCCCTCAGCCGTGTCCTTTGCTACGGCGTAGAGCGTGCGGCCTTCAAACCACAGCCCCTGTGCGCCGGTGACTTTGTCGGAGAACACCTTCTCGCCTTCAAAGACGCCGTCGTTTTTGGCATCCAGCAGAATCGTCGGATGGGCGCGCTCCTTGGACACCACCGGGCGGCCGAGGCTGTCGAAGGTGAAGGCGACCAGAGAGCCGGTTTTTTCACCGGGGGCGGCGGTCTCGACGGTGAATCCGGCGGGAACTTCGAAACGGGCTTTTTCTTGGCTCACGCGCTGGCATCCGGCGGCGGTGAGCAGTAGGGCACTGATGACGTAGTGCTTGCGCATAGTGGGAATGTTGATAGCGTATCGCAAGCCGGTCAGGCGATGTCGGGAAGCAGGAAACGGCCCGGCGCGGAGGCGATGGCCTCGGCGGCAAGGTAGCCGCTGCGCACCGCCCCTTCCATGGTGGCGGGCCAGCCCGAGCGCGTCCAATCGCCGGCCAGGAAGAAGTTGCCGAAGCGCGTGCGCGCCAGCGGGCGCTTGTCTTCGAGGCCGGGCGCAGCGGAAAACGTCGCGCGCACTTCCTTCACCACGTGCGCCTTGATGACCTTGGCTTCGCGCGCGGCGGGCAGGAATTCCCGCAGCTCAGTGAGCGCCAGTTCCAGCACGTCGTTGCGGCTCATTTCCAGCATGCCACGCGAGGCGCTCACCACCAGCATCAGGTAGCGGCCTTCGCCTTTGTTGAAGAACCATTGCAGATTGCGGTCAAGCAGCGTGCCGTGCGGCAACGTAGTCACCGGGCGATCGAACCACAGATGAATCCCCGTGATCGGCGAGTGCGTGAACAGGCTCCAATCGACGCTCAGATCGGGCAGCAGCGGCTGCAGCTTTTCAAAGGGCAGCGCCGAGAGATAATGCGTGGCTGCCACCACGCCGCCGGGAACGCGAAACCCTTCCACCCTGCCGTCGCGATGCAGAATCTCTTCGACGGGCGAACGAAAGTGAATGTGCACATTGGGCAGCTTATCCCAGCACTCGGCGCCGTAAAGGCTGCCCAGCGGAATCGCCGGAATGCCCATTTCGTAAGTGTTCGCCGCCGCCAGAAAGCCGAGCCAGAACACCTGGAAACCGTGCAGCGCGGCCATACGGTCCAGCTCTTCATTGATGGCGCTGACCAGGATCTGCCGCCAGAACCGCTCGATGGCTTGCGGCGTCTGGCGCTTTTCGCGCAGCCAGTCGAGCATGGTGATGCGGTCGAGATCGCGGCGCGTCTTACGCTCGGAGCGAATTGCCAGCAGCGCTTTCGCGATGGCGAACTTATCGGCCAGCGTCAGGAATTGCAGACCGTGGAAGGAGCCGGTGAAATGGAGCGGGGCGGGCAGCATGCCGGCCTGCATGACGGAGGTACGGCCGCCCGGTTCGATGAAGTGAAACTGCTTGTGAAATTCGATGGCCCGCAGGACGCCGAGGCGGCGATAAAAATCGAGCAGATTGACGCAACAGCGCAGCAGAATATGCTGGCAATTGTCGATGACTTCACCGGTGTCGCTGGCAGGCAGAGGATACGACGTAGCACGGCCGCCCAGGAAAGGCCGCGATTCGTAGAGATCGACAAGATAGCCGGCTTCCCCCAGTGCGGCGGCGGCAGCCAGGCCCGCGAGGCCACCTCCGGCGATGGCGACGCGCTCAGACATGCGCTACTGCACGGGAACGCGCGAACGCCGGCCGCCGTCGCTGTCGTCGCTGAGCTTCCAGGCGATCCACAGCACAATGGCGAGAAACAGAATGTCGAGCGGTTCCATTTGTCTCTTCCAGTATGGCGGGTCGCATGCTATCTCACAAGGGTGTTTAGTTCCAGTACCCATGCCATATGCCAAGGGTTACGGCGGGAATGATCCCCGCCACGGGAAATGCGGCCAGCGCGCAGGACAGGCGCGCCCACCACTTCCAGGGCGCGGGCCAGAAACTGATGGCGATCTGCGGGATGATCAGAAATAACAGCACCAGGTAAGCGCCATCGCCGATGCTGCACCACGGGCAGTGCTTCGGGCCATGGTGGATGTTGCAGTGCACGGCCGCGCCGCTCCACAGGAACGTGCAGCCGCATTGATACACCAGGTTGCAGTAGTTGATGAAAAAAACGCACGTGAAAGCCACCGAGCCCAGCGCGATCAGCGGTTTCTGCAGCTTGCCCATCTACACCTTTGCGTGCCCGTAGAGCTTCACCACTTTCTGCATCAGCATCAGCCCGCATTCGCCTTCCATCGTGAGCATCGATTCGGGATGAAACTGCACCGCCTCGATGGGAAGATCGCGGTGACGCACCCCCATGATGATGCCGTCTTCCGATTCCGCCGTCACTTCCAGCACGGCCGGCAGCTTCGGCGGCAGCGCATAGAGCGAATGATAACGGCCCACGCGGAACTGCGCGGGCAGCCCTTCGAAGACGCCTTGATTGCGGTGATGAATGGTGGAGGGCTTGCCGTGCATGGGATACGGCAGCACACCGAGTTCGCCGCCGAAGGCTTCGACAATGCCTTGCAGCCCGAGGCAGACGCCGAACATCGGAACGCCGAGCCGCGCCCCGTAGCGCACCAGGTCGGGCACGCCGAAATCGGACGGACGGCCCGGTCCCGGTGAAATCAGAACCAGGCTCGGGGCAAGCTTCTCGATCATCTCCAGGGGGAAGCCGGAGCGGTACGTCACTACTTCCGCGCCCGTCTGCCGCGCGTAGTTGGCCAGCGTGTGGATGAAGCAATCGTCGTTGTCGACCAGCAGCATTTTCACGCCGCTGCCGCCGCTGAGCCCGGCCCCCGTATGCACGGCGGGCGCCTGCGCGGTCTTGGGCATTTCCAAAGCTTTGAAGAAATGCGTCGCCTTGAGGCGCGTTTCCCGTTCTTCGTTTTCGGCGATGGAATCGTAGAGAATGGTTGCGCCCGCCGGATATTCGGCGATGCCGTCGCGCAGATACGTCGTGCGAATGAGAATGCCCGTATTGATATCGCCGTTCAGCGACAGCATGCCCACCGCGCCGCCATACCAGCCGCGCGCCGATTTTTCCAGGTTCTCGACGGCCTGCGATGCCGCGCGTTTGGGGGCTCCGATGACCGTCACTGCCCACATGTGCGTAAGGAAAGCATCGAGCGAATCAAACTGCGGCGCGAGCGTGCCTTCGACGTGATCCACCGTGTGGAACAATCCGGCGTAGGATTCAATCAGCCGCCGCCCGATCACTTTCACCGAGCCCGGCAGGCAGACGCGCGATTTGTCATTGCGGTCCACGTCCGTGCACATGGTGAGCTCGGATTCTTCTTTCGCCGAGGCGAGTAATTCGCGGATGGCGTCGGCGTCGCGCATGGGGTCGCCGGTGCGCCGCGCCGTGCCGGAAATCGGACACGTTTCGATGCGCGATCCTTCGACGCGTACGAACATTTCCGGCGATGCGCCCACCAATTGTTCATCGCCGAACTGGAGGCAGAATTCGTACGGGCTGGGGCTGAGCTTCTGGATACGGCGGAACAACTGCGTGGCGCGGCCGCTGTAATGCGTGCGGAAGGTCTGGCGCAGCACGACTTCGTAATAATCGCCCTGGCGCATGCCTTCGCGCACGGTCTCGACGTTCGCCATGTATTCTTCGGGCGTATGGTCGGATTCGATCTCGCACGGTGCGCGCCGGGTAGGCGGCGCAATGGCGGCGGAGGTGCGCGGCAGCCCGGCGGTGGTGTTGAGGCCGTGCGCGAAGTCGAACGAGTAATGCTCGATCACTTCCTTCTTGCGATCCATGAAATAGATGTCGTCGCAGAGGAACAGGTGCAGCGTCTTGGTCTGCTCGCGCGGCAGTTTCAGTTCGATGGGATCAAACTGCAGCAGCAGATCGTAGCCGAAAGCGCCGGCCAGAAACAGGCGGCTCTCTTCGGCGTGGCGGAACTCTTCGATCAAAGCCCTGAGGATCGAGAAAGGAGAAGGTTGCCGGCTGCGTTCTTCTTCGGAGAAAAAGCCGGCGAGCGGCTTCAAGGTGCCGCGCAGCACGCCCTCTTCGGAGGTGAAGCTCTCCCAATCGGGATGCGCCGCAAGCACAGGCTCCAGCATGCGGCAGAGCGCTTCGCCACGCTCGTTGAGCGGGCGGAATTCGAGGCGGCGTTCGTAGCCGACGATTTCGAGCGGCGGGCAATTGGCGGCAATGTCCCAACGCGAGTAGCGCCCCGGGTATTCGTATCCGGAGGAGAAGTAAACACCGCGGCGGGAATCCAACTGATCGAGCAATTTGCCCAGCCCTCGTTTGAAGGAGGATCGGGAAAGCT
>CALFYN010000177.1 GCA_937952345.1 uncultured Acidobacteriota bacterium | reverse complement strand
TGTTCGGCGGAACCCTTGTGTTCCGATATTCCTATTGTGAAGCCGGCCATCCCCTATCTGCGCTGGTGGATCGCCGCGCTGCTGTTTCTCTCCACGGTGATCAACTACATCGACCGCCAGACGCTCAGCGTGCTGGCGCCGCACATCAAGCAGGAGTTCGCCTGGACCAACAGCGATTTCGCGCTGCTCATTATTGCCTTTCGCGTGGCCTATGCCGTGGGCCAATCGGTGTGCGGGCGTATGGTGGATCGCACCGGCATTCGCAACGGATTGTCGCTGGCCGTGCTGTTTTACTCCTTCGCCGCGATGCTGACTTCGCTGGCCACGGGGCTGAAGAGCTTCTGCGCGTTTCGATTCCTGCTGGGCGCGGGCGAATCCGCCAATTGGCCCGGAGCGACGAAAGCCGTCTCCGAATGGTTCCCGCGCAAAGAGAGCGGATGGGCCGTGGCGCTGTTCGATAGCGGTTCGGCCATCGGCGGCGCCGTGGCGCCGTTCATCGTGTTCGCCGCCTATCGCTGGTTCGGCGACTGGCGGCCGGTATTCGTGCTCACCGGATCGCTGGGCTTGCTGTGGGTCGTCGCGTTCCGCTGGCTATATCATCCGCCCGATGTTCACCCGCGCCTGGCGCCGGAAGAACTGCGCCACATTCGCCAGGATGCCGCGGTGGAGGGCGGCAGCGCCCCGCGCATGGCGCTGCGCGAACTGCTGCGCATGCGGCAAACCTGGGGTATCGTGATTTCCAAATCGCTCACCGACCCTGTCTGGTTCTTCGTCACCGATTGGTTCGCCATTTACCTCGTTTCGCGCGGCTTCAATCCCGAGCAAAGCCTCATCGCCTTCTGGGCGCCGTTTCTCGCGGCGGATATCGGCAATTTCGCGGGCGGTGGATTGTCGAGCTACCTCATTCAACGCGGATGGCCGGTGATGCGTTCGCGGCGCTTCATCGCAACCTTGAGCGGACTCGGCATGGCGACGCTGTGCGGCGCGGCATTTCTGCCGTCGTTGCCGGCGCTGGTGTTCTGCTTCGCATTCTCCACCATGGCCTACGCGGCATTCTCCACCATCGTGCTGACCCTGCCTGCCGATGTGTATCCCACCGGAAGCGTAGCCACGGTGAGCGGACTCAGCGGCACGGGCGCCGGCATTGGCACCATCGGCGCCACGTACCTCACCGGCCTCGTCGCCGACCGCTATTCGTTTACTCCGGTGTTGATCGCCGCCAGCCTTGTCCCGCTGCTGGCCACCGCGGCCGTACTCGCCCTGGTGCGCGAAGAGCGGACTCCGCCCCGCGCCTCTTGATACAATCCTGGACTTGTGCCTCCCTCCATCCTCGGTCCCATCGTCATCGCGGTGCTTGCCATCGCGGCATTGCTGGTGCGCCGGTCCGCGGCGCTGAGCGGTTTTTCCTTCACCCTCTTTGTATTCACCTTCGTCGCCGCCAGTATGTTCTATCCGGCTGCGTTCACCTCCTGGGGCGGATACAAACTCAGCGGGCTGATCACGCCGCTCATTCAGATCATCATGTTCGGCATGGGCGTGGGTTTGAGCGTCGCCGATTTCGCACGCGCTGTACGCATGCCGCGTGCCGTCATCGCCGGCTTCATTCTGCAATTCACCGTCATGCCGCTGGCCGGATTCGGCATCGCTACCCTGTTCGGGTTTGATGGCCCTGTGGCGGCGGGCGTAGTTCTCATCGGATCGTCCCCGGGCGGAGTGGCGTCGAACGTGATCACTTATCTCGCCAGGGGCAACGTGGCGCTCTCCGTCACCATGACCGCCTGCTCCACCATGGCGGCCCCTGTTATGACGCCGCTTGCCATGAAGCTGCTGGCCGGGCAATATGTCCCCATCCCGTTCATGGACATGATGATCTCCATCTTTAACATGATCATCGTGCCCGTCGTCGCCGGTTTGATCGCCAACAAGCTGCTGCACGGCCGCGCCAAATGGATCGACGATCTCATGCCCGTGGTTTCCATGGGCGGCATCTGCTTCATCATCGCCATCATTACGGCGTCCTCGCGCGACAAACTGCTGGAAGTGGGCCTGGCCCTGATTCTGGCTGCGATGCTGCACAATACCACCGGTTACTTGCTCGGTTATTGGGGCGCCCGCGGCATGGGCTTGAATGAAACCGACTCGCGCACGGTAGCCATCGAAGTCGGGCTGCAGAACGGCGGCATGGCCAGCGGTCTCGCCATGAACGTGTTGCGCAGCAGCGACGCCGCGCTCGCCCCGGCGATCTTCGGTCCGTGGATGAATATCTCCGGTTCCGCGCTCGCCTCCTGGTGGCGCAAGCGCATACCCGCCGATTAAGCGAACCGCAGTGCGAATAGATCGGCGTCCTGCAATGCGAATCGCAGACGCACCGGCTTCGCCGCATGTGGCGCCAGGCTGGGCTGCCCCTTCCACATCGCTTCATATTCGATGGCATCGCCGAACAGCACGTGGGAATCCGCCATCGAAAGCCCCGGCAACGGCTTCCCCGCCGCATCCTGCATTTCCACGCGCACGCTGCCGCCGCCCGCCGTCGAAACATTCAGCAGCAATTTTGTTCCGGCAAAAGTGAAGGGCCTGGTCAGCAACTCGCCCCCATCCAGCGGCGCGAACACCGAGGCGAATCCGTCCAGCCGCAGCGAATAGCGGCGCAGGCGGCTGCTTTCTCCCGTGAAGTAGCTTTCCGTCGCATACAACGAAAGCTCGCGCGGTTGATCGGCATGCCGCGCTTCGGTTTCCACCACGTGCCATGCGAGGTAGTTATCGCCGTACGTCCAGTTGTCGCGTGTGCGCAGTCCGGGGCGCAGGAACGCCTCATTCCAACGGTGGAACGTGCGCCCGTCGCGGCTGGTCATGAACAGTGCATCGGTCACCGCGCTGCCGTAGCGCGGATTCGTTTGCGAACGCTGGCGGCGATACTCCGCCTCCGGCAACTGCGCCGTCGCCGGCACCCATCCGCGGTCGGTATAGCGCGACGGAAACCCGACGAGCAGATGCGGCGCGCGGTAATAAGGCCGCACCTGATTCGTGTACAACTGCTCATCCGGAGCGCCGGGAAATTCCAGCCACTCGGGCTTCGTCCAATGCAGAAAATCCTCGGACACCGCGGTCTTGATGCCGCGCTTTCCCTCGTGAAAATCGCGCAGATACACCCGGTACTTGCCGATGCCCGCATCCCAGAACGTGATGTTCTGTGTATCGAAAGCGCCCTCGGTGATTACCGGTTCCTTCGCGCTCAATTCCCACGCGATGCCATCGTTCGAATGAAAGGCATACAGCCCGCGCGGCTTGCGCCCGAATCCGATGCCGCGATACCGCACCTTGCCCGTAGGATCGAGGAACGGCGAAAAATCGTGGCACTGTTCGCCGTTCACCTGGTCAAACAGAATGTTGTTGCGCTTCGATCCGTTGAAAGCCACCAGCCCCAGATCCGGCTTCGTCCAATGAACACCGTCGGTGCTTTCGGCATAGGCGATGCGCACCGGCCGCGGCGTCTTTCCATACGTGTCCAGATGCCAGGCCTTGTAGTACATGCGGTAGATGCGGCCGTCCTGAAAAACCGTGTGATAGCCGGTGCCGCTGCCTTCCCACGGCGCGTCATGTTCCAGAGCGATGTTTTCGCGGACCGGATGATGCAGGCGCTGAACGGCGCCGCCGCTCAAGCGCTCGATGAGAAACCGGTCCGCCAGCAACTCCAGCCGTGTGCCGAGCGCAGCCGGCTGCGTTTGCTGCGCCAGCGCCGCCATGGGCATTGCGAATAATGTGCGCCGTGAAATCATCCCCACCATCGTAAGCCAATGCGGTGCTATCGGTTGATTCGCACCGGCCGCGCGTCCGTCTCGCAATCGGGCACCACCTGCCGGAAGTAGTAATTCATCCCGTACTGAAACGCCCGCCGTGGTTCTTCCAAACAAATCCTGCCTGCATTGTTTTTATGCGCGCGCCAGGCGCTGCGGGCCGACACCTCGGCGTCAATGGCCGGAAACGCATCCTGCACCACGCGCCACGCCATCGCCGACACAATCAGTGCCACCACGGCTGTCGCCAGCGTACGTCCATGCCGCGCCTCCAGCAGATACAGCACCAGCGCCGCTACTCCGGCGGGCAATGCACCGTGCCACCACACGACCTTCGGCAGCGCGTTTCCCGAACCCGTGGAGATCGCCTCCGGTAGCGCCGGCAAGATCGCTGGAGTGAATGCCACCAGCGCTCCCGCCGTCACCAGCGCCCAGCGCACGCCGCGCTCGCGCGACGCCAGGGCATCGCCCAGCAGCGCCGCCAGCGCCGGCAGTAACGGCAACAAATACCCCGGCAACTTGTTCTGCGCCGCGGAAAAAAACACGAACCCGAACAGCACCCACGCCCACAGAAATCGCCCCGCTTCCCCGCGCGGCGCGCGCAGCAACGCCACCAGCGGAGTCCACGGAAAGATCGCCCCCAGCAGCACGGGCAGATAGAACCAGAACGGCTGCACATGCTGCAATTCCGATGTCGCGAAGCGCGAAAAATGATGCTTGAGGATGAAGTCCTCCAGAAACACTACTCCGTTGGCGGCGGTGCACAGTGCGTACCAGGGCGCAGCCACCACCAGCGCCGCTGCCGCGAAGCGCCATAGATCCAGCACGCGCTTGCGTCCAAACCACACCAGCGGCGCGGCCAATACAATCGGCACCAATCCCTTCGCCAGAATCGCGAAGCCCATCGCCGCACCCGCCCACTGCAGTCGCCGCGGATTCCCTGTGCGCTGCCACTCCATCGTCAGCAGCATCGCCAGCGCGAAGCTCACGCTCAAAGGAACATCCGTCACCGCCGTGCGCGAATAGGCCAGCCATGCCGCGCATGTTCCCAGAATCGCCGTCGCGAATCCCGCTGCCTGCACGGAAAACTCTTCGCGCAACAGGCGGAAGTACACAAACAGAAACCCCACGCTGAACACAGCCAGCAGAAATCGGGGCGCGGCGTCATCGCCCAGGCCCGCGCGAAAACCTGCGGCGATCAGCCAGTACAGCAGCGCTGGCTTTTCAAACCACGGCTCGCCCCACAACCGCGGCGTGATCCAGTCCCCCGATTCCGCCATGGCCCGCCCGATCCACGCATAACGAGGCTCATCGGGGCCGTGCAGTCCCACCGCCGTCATGCCGTGAAAATACAGCAGGTACAGAGCGGCAATCACCAGCAGCGCGCGCACGGGAACAGGCACGATTCTTAGTATCGGCGAAGCCGCTACATGCGCGCCATTTTGCGCGCCATCAGCATGGCGATTTCCAGAGCCTGCTCGGAGTTGAGCCGCGGATCCACTTCCGAACGGTAATCCCGCTTCAGATCTTCCTCGGTCAATCCGCGCGACCCGCCCGTGCACTCCGTCACGTTCTCGCCCGTCAGCTCAATATGCACTCCGCCCAGCTTCGATCCCTCGGCGGCGTGGATATCGAACGCCTGCTCCACCTCGGAGAGAATGCCGTCGAAGTTGCGCGTCTTGATGCCATCGGCCGTCAGGAACGTGTTCCCGTGCATCGGGTCGCACACCCACACCACGCCGCGCCCGGTTTCGCGTACGGCTCGGATCATGCGCGGCAACTCGGTAGCCACGCGTCCCGCCCCGCAACGATGAATGAACGTCAACCGCCCCGGCTCATTCGCCGGATTCAGAATCTCCAGCAACTTCTGGATCTGCTCTGTGCTGGTCGTATGCCCGATCTTCACGCCGATCGGATTCACAATCCCGCGGAAGAACTCCACGTGCGCGCCGTCGGGTTGATTGGTGCGCAGCCCGACCCAGGGGAAGTGCGTCGACAGGTTGAACCAGCCTTCGCGCCGCGGTACGCGCCGCGTCTGCGCCTGCTCATAGTGCAGATGCAGTCCCTCGTGCGCCGTGAACAGATCCACGCGCTCGATCTCCGAGGCGTGAATCCCCAGAATGTTTTCCATGAACCGCACCGCTTCGCTGATCGACCCGGCCATGCGGTGATACTCCGCTTCGAGCGGGGAATGCTCGGCGAAGGAAAGATCCCAATACTCCGGATGATGCAGATCGGCGAAACCACGCTGCGAAAGCGAGCGCAGAAAATTTAACGTCATCGCCGCCCGCGCGTGTGCCTGCAACAGCAATTGCGGATCGGGCCTGCGGTCCGCGGCCGTAAATGCCGGCCGGTTGATGAGGTCGCCGCGATAGGAGGGCAGGGAAACGCCGTTGCGCGTCTCCATATCTTCCGAACGCGGCTTGGCGTATTGCCCGGCAATGCGCGCCACCCGCGTGACGGGGCGCTTGCTGCCTTGCACCAGCACCATGCTCATCTGCAGCAGTACTTTCAACTTCGATGCGATTGTCGGCCCATGGCATTCGGAAAACGATTCGGCGCAATCGCCGCCCTGTAGGATGAATCGCTTGCCTTCCTGCGCCTCGGCGCACTGCCGTTTCAACTGCAGCACTTCATAGGATGTGACCAGCGGCGGCAGTTTCGACAACTCCGCCAGCACGCATTCCAGTTCGGCCGGATTGTCATAGGCCGGCTGCTGCGCCGCGCGTTTCGTCTGCCAGGATGGAGGGGCCCAGATGGAGGGTTCTATGTCGGTAACCACGAAAGTTCCAGGGTATCACAGCAAGCCAAAAAACATGTAGAATTGGGGCGCCGCGAAATAAGCCATCCAACGGAGGCATCCATGGCCGCTGCCAGTCCAGTCCCCAGCCCCGTCCCCAGAATCACAGGCGGGGAAAAGCGTATCATCGCCTTTCTGCGCGAACTGCGCGAAGAGATCCAGAACCTGCAGGAAGCCATGGACCACGTCCGCGCGGCTTCCGCGCTAACGGACGCCAACGCGCAATCCGTCATCGCCGCCGCCGCGCAGGAATCGAGAGAGAAGTTCGATCGCAACCAGCGCGGCATCACCAGCCGCCTCTACGCCATTCAGTCCGTATTCGATTCCAGCGAAGATCTGCACGCGCAATATGGAGATGCCATCGCCGAAATCTCCAACCGCTGGGACGACCTATCCGCCTATTGGCCCGCCGGCGATGAAGACACCCCGAAGCTGATGGCGCGCATCCGCAAGACCAGCGACGACATGGCTCGCATCGTTTACCTATGCGCCCTGCTCACCGTGCCCGAACGCGTCAATCAGAATCTCGCCACTATGCGCGTCGGCCAGGCGATGGATTTCCGCATGCAATTTCACGATGAGATCCCCAGCGAAGAACAAGGCAAGAAACTGCTGGAGTACCTCGCCGTGCATCCCAAGTTGGTCCACGGCCTGGTGGATGCCGAAGCCGGGCTCATCTACCGCAGCAGTTCCCACAAAGCACGGCGCGCCGCCAGCCTGCTCATCTTCCTGGTGGCGTTGCTGCTTCCACTGGTGCTGTACATGCCGGGTCTGTTGAACGCCATCCAGCCCAACCTCAATCCAGGCGATCTGATGCGCGTTTACGCAGCCATTGCCGTGGGCAGCCTGGTGCATGTCGCCGTCAGCATGCTCAAACAACAGCGTTCCGGAAAAGCAGGCGCGGGTACGCTGGTTGCCGATTGGCTGCTTTGGGTGCATGTGAAAGAAACCCCCATCGTCTATGGCATCATGTCGCTCTGGGTCGGACTCGCCGGCATGGCCGCTCTCGGGCAGAACAGCATCTCCGGCGCGTTCTTCGTCGGCTACAGCCTGGACAGTTTCGTCGACCTGTTCCTGTCGCGATTCGAAACCGGCGCCACCACCGCCATGGAGGCCGCCCGCGCCAAACTCAAGATAAGATGAAAGGCCATGCACCGCCGAGCCTTCCTCGCCACACCCATGGGCGCCTATTACGCCTTCCCCCAACTGGCCCCGCCCAATGAAGTGATCGAGCAGTCGCGAGCCATCGCCCTGAAACTGCTCTCGCCCACCGAAAGCCAGATCCGCCACGGGCTCGAACTCCACGCCCAATCGCTGGTCGTTGAATCCTACGGCTTCATGCCCCGTGCCGCCGTCGACGGCGATTCCGTGCGTGCGCTGATCGAATCCGGAGCATCCGACCTCGAAATCCAGGATCTGATGGAAGAGCAAGCCATGACGCGCTATGTCACCAACGCCGCCGAGCGCAAGGAATACCTCGATGCCTGGCGCGCCGCCGGAGTCACCTGCATCCTGCAAAACGCCGGTGAAGAAGGCTCGGCGCACATGCGCCTCATCAAGCGCCTGGGCCGCTACACCTTCGTCACACACCACCTGCGCGATCATGTCTCGCAGGCCGTCAATCCCGATGACATCCTCGCCGCGAAGAAGGCCGGCCGCCATTGTGTCACCATGACCGGCAACGGCGTCCCCCTCCCGCAGGATTGGGTTTCCGTCGAAGAGGAACTCCGCTACATCCGCGTCTTCTTCCAACTCGGTGTGCGCATGATGCATCTCACCTACAATCGCCGCAACGCACTCGGCGATGGATGCGGCGAACCGGCCAATGCCGGCCTCTCCGATTTCGGCCACGCCGCAATTGCCGAGATGAATCGCCTCGGTGTCATCGTCGATGTTGCCCATTCCGGCTGGCGTACCAGCCTGGAAGCAGCCAAAGCTTCGAAGAAGCCAATGGTCGCGAGCCACACCACCTGCACCGCACTACACCGCCACATCCGCTCCAAACCCGATGAAGTCATCCAGGCCATCTGCGACACCGGCGGCTTGATCGGCATCTGCTCCATCCCCGAATTCCTCGGTGGCACCCGCGACATCCGCGCCATGCTCGATCACATCGATTACGCCGTGAAGAAATTCGGCGCCGATCACGTCGCCATCGGCACCGACGTGGCCTATGTGTCGCGCAACGCAACGGCCGAGAGCCGCAAGCTTCCCAAACGCGGTCCCCGCCGCGTGCGCTGGGAAGCGCTCTGGCCCCCCGGAGCCCTCGGCGGCGCCACCGCCGAGCAGTCTCGTTCCATGGCCTGGACCAATTGGCCCGTGTTCACCATCGGCATGGTCCAGCGCGGCCACTCCGACGCCGTCATCGCCAAAATCCTCGGTCAGAACGTCATGCGCGTGCTCCGCGCCAACTTCGATGGCGTGAAGGTCTGACCGCTTTGGTGGATTTCCACCACCAGCCTGGTGGAATCCGGCCAAGTCGTTGAAAAATCTGATATTTTTCGCCAAAGTCGCTTGTTTTCCGAAACCGCTGTTTTTCATCCGGCGTCAGTTTGGGTGAAGGCAGCACAAAGGAGACAACGACAATGAAACACACAAAGAAAACAATGATCCTGGCAGGGAGCCTGCTCGCCGCTGCGATGATGTTGCCCGCCTCGTCCAGCACCGCGGCCGTCCCCTCCAAACCGATGATGGAGAAGATCCGCAAGGAACTCGTCACGCTTCCCTTTTACAACGTGTTCGACAACCTCGGCTTCCATGTCAACGCCGACGGCGAGGTAACGCTCTTCGGAAACGTGACCCGCCCCACGCTGAAGTCGAGTGCCGAAAACGTGGTCAAGCGTGTCGAGGGTGTCGCCAAGGTGAACAATCAGATTGAAGTTTTGCCGCTCTCGCCGTTCGATGACCGGTTGCGTCTCGCGCTCTTCCGCGCCATCTATTCGCAGCCCGGCCTCGATCGGTACGCGCTCGGCGCCATCCCCGGCATCCACATCATCGTCCGCAACGGCAACGTGACGCTGGAAGGTGTGGTCGCCCGCGAGATGGATAAGAACATGGCGTTCATCCGGGCCAACGGAGTCGCAGGCGTCTTCTCGGTGGAGAACAAACTCATCGTTGCATCCAAGTAAATAACAAGCATCCATCGGAGAGAGCAACGGGGCAGGTCATCATGGCCTGCCCCGTCTTTGTGTTTATCGCACTTCCATCGGTGAGAGTCGATTCAATCGGGCAATCAGCGGCTGTGCCGCCGGCGGGGTCTTCACCGCCTTGCCCTTCAGAATGTCCTCATGTGCAATGCTCCGTCCGTACAACACTTTGTTGGCGTCGTCGTCGGAGCGCAGCGTCGCGCCGGTCAGTTCCACCCCCGCGAACAGCCCTCGCGACCGCGAATAGGAGAGAATCTCGGCATGCAGGTATGCATCCGTGGA
>CALFYN010000176.1 GCA_937952345.1 uncultured Acidobacteriota bacterium | reverse complement strand
TGCAATGCTCCGCCCGTACAGCACTTTGTTGGCGTCGTCGTCGGAGCGCAGCGTCGCTCCGGTCAGTTCCACCCCCGCAAACAGCCCTCGCGACCGCGAATAGGAGAGAATCTCGGCATGCATGTATGCATCCGTGGAGGCCTTCGCCGATCGCCCCACCGGACCAGCCATCGCCGACGCCTCACCGCCCAAGGTAAACTCACTCTTCATCAGCTTTTCCGCCCCCCGCGCGTTCATCACCATCAGAACAACATCCACCTCCCCGCCTCCAATCTGCAATCCAAAGCTGCCGCCTTCGATACGCACCGTGGATGGTGCGGTCCACCCCAGCTTGTTGTCCGGCTTGCGGCAACTTGCTACTCCAACCCCGTAGCGTCCACCCACAATGAAGCCGGCTTTCTTCATCCCCGGCACAATGACGATGCAATGCGCCCGCTCCAGCAGGTGCTCCGGGATGCCGTCTTCGGGAACCGCGAGAATCTCTTGCAGAACCTTATCAGCGGCCTTCACCCGCTCCAATTGATGTTCCGGGAAAGCGGCCACTGCCGCTATCAGCATCACAATCATAGCTCGCAAGAACATGCTGCAATCTCCTTTCTTGCAAATTGGACACAAGGCGCCCGAAGCCCGTTACCGCTCGCCGGAAATCGTAACGCCCGGCCGCCCCACGGGCTCTACCTTCCAAAGGAGTGACGCAGTATGATCAGGACAACCATCGCCGCGTTCGCCTTGCTCGTTTGTTTCGGGTGTTCTCGAGAAACGAGTACCACCGCCGAGGATGTGCGCAAAGAAACCACTGAGGCTGCGCGCACCGCCGCTGATTTCACGCAGGAACAGGCCGCCCGCGCCAAACGCGAAGCTGAGGCGAAAATCGCCGAACTCGATCGCCGCATTGACGATCTGGAGGTGAAGGCCTCCACGGCCAGTGCCAAGATGAAGACCTCATTGCAGGAAGCAGCCAAAGACATGCGCGCCGAATCCAAACGCCTCAAGGAGCGCATGTCCACATGGGACGACAAAGCCGTGGAAGCCTGGCAGACCACACGCATCGAAGTCGAACAGGCCGTCAACAAAGCCGAAACCGCCATCGACAATCTGCTCGAAAAAGTCCGCAATTAGAGGCCCCCGTGCCTTCGATGCTAAACTGAATCAGTGTCCTACGATGTCCTTGTGATTGGTAGCGGCCCGGGCGGCTACTCCGCCGCGGTGCGCGCCGGCCAATATGGCCTCAAAACTGCGATTGTTGAAAAAGACCCGAAACTGGGCGGATGTTGCCTCCACGTAGGTTGCGTCCCCACAAAGGCTCTGCTCCATGCCGCCGAGGTCTGGCAGCACTTCGTCCATGGCGCCAAAGAGGGATTCCTCTGCGATAACCCGCGCATGGACTATCCCAAGATTGTCGACCATAAACAGGAAGTCGTCGACAAGCACGCCAAGGGCGTCGAGTTCCTCATGAAACGCGGGAAAGTCGACGTCATCAAGGGCTACGGCAAACTGCTCGGCAAGGGCAAGGTGGAAGTCACCTCCGACAAAGGCAAGCAGGTTGTCGAAGCGAAGAACATCCTTCTCGCCACTGGCTCGGAAGCGCGCATGCTCCCCGGCATGCAACCCGACGACACCATCCTCACCAACATCGAAATCCTCAATCTGCGCACGGTTCCCAAATCGCTCATCGTCATCGGCGCGGGCGCCGTCGGCGTCGAATTCGCCTCCATCTTCCACCGCTTCGGAACCAAGGTCACCATCCTCGAAATGATGCCCCGCCTCGTTCCCGTGGAAGACGAAGATGTCTCTAAGGAACTGGCGCGATTCTTCAAGAAAACCGGCATCCGCTGCGAACCCGGCGCCAAAGCCGAGAAGATCGAAAAGACCGCGCAGGGCGTCAAGGTCACCGTCACTTTAGCCAACGGCAAGACGGAAGTCATGGAAGCCGAAAAGCTGCTCATCGCCGTGGGCCGCAAGCCCAACACCGATAAGGTAGGCGTCGAAAACACGAAGATCGAAATCGATCGCGGCTTCGTCAAGGTCAACGAAAACCAGCAAACCGCCGAGCCCGGCGTCTACGCCATCGGCGACATCGTCGCCGGAACGCCGCAACTGGCGCATGTGGCCAGCATGGAAGGCATGGTCGCCATCGGCCACATCGCCGGCAAGCCCATCAAGCCCGTCAACAAGAATCGCATCCCCGGCGCAACCTATACTGAGCCCGGCATCGGCAGCGTCGGCCTCACCGAAGCACAAGCCAAAGAGAAGGGCTTCAAGGTGAAAGTCGGCAAGTTCCCGTTTGTCGGCAATAGCAAGGCATCGATTGTCGGCTTGCACGACGGCTTCGTCAAGATCGTCGCCGATGAGAAATTCGGCGAAATCCTCGGCGCGCACATCATCGGTTATCACGCCTACGAGTTGATCGCCGAATGTGTTGCCGCCATGGAAGCCGAAGCCACCGTGGAAACCATGATGCAAACCATCCACGCGCATCCCACCCTCTATGAGGCTGTGGGCGAGGGCTTCAACGCTGTCTACGGATTATCCATCAATGCCTGATTGCGAGCTTCGCGACCTGGGCCGCATCTCCTTCGGCGAGGCATTTGCCTTGCAGCAGGAACTCGTGTCCCAACGCAAGCAGGGGCTCATCCCCGACCAACTGCTGTTCGTCGAACATCCCCACGTCATTACGATGGGCCGCAACGGGCACCGCGAAAATCTGCTCGCCGGCGAAGAGTTGCTCGCACAGGCTGGTGTCGAGTTTCATCACACCGACCGCGGCGGCGACGTCACCTATCACGGACCCGGGCAACTGGTTGCCTACCCCATCTTCGATCTGCGCGAATGGAAGCGCGATGTTGTTGCCTACGTGCGTGCGCTCGAGCAAGTGGTCATCGACACGCTCGCGGAGTTCGCCATCTACGGTGTCCGCTGCGAGGGTTGCACCGGCGTCTGGGTGGATGGCCGCAAGATCTGTGCCATCGGCGTGCACTTGAGCCGCTGGGTAACATCCCACGGGCTGGCTCTCAACATCGACACCGATTTATCGTATTTCCGATATATTGTCCCTTGCGGGCTCACCAAGCCCGTTACCTCAATGAGGGAATTGGGATCGAATGCCACGCGCGAGCAGGTCATGGCGCGCATGGTGAATCACTTCGCCCGTGTGTTTGAACGCCACGCGGTAGCTGAAACTCTGGAGACCCTTTCATGATTGATGTCGTAATGCCCCAGATGGGCGAAAGCATTGTTGAAGGCACACTCACCAAGTGGCTGAAGCAGGTGGGCGATCGCGTCGAACGCGATGAGCCTCTATTCGAAATCTCCACCGACAAAGTGGACAGCGAAATCCCCGCGCCCGCCGCTGGTGTGCTCAGCGAAGTGCTGGTGGAAGAAGGCAAGACCGTTGCCATCAACACCGTGGTGGCGCGCATTCAGGACGGAGCCGCGGCCGCTGCTCCCGCGCCCCAACCTGCCGCTGCCGCGCCGGCGCCAACTCCTGCGCCTGCCGCACCCGCTGCTGCGCCTGCCGCTGCTGCTCCCGCTCCGGCGCCTGCTCCGGCCCCCGCGCCCGCTGCGCCCGCCGAGCCCCAGGGACCGCTCTCTCCGCTCGTGCGCCGCATGGCTCGCGAATACGGCATCGATCTCAATCAGGTCCGCGGCACCGGCGCCGGCGGACGCATCACCAAGGCCGATGTCGAAACCTACATGGCGGCCCAAGGTGCGCGCACCGTCGCTGCTGCCTCTGCTCCGCCCGCCGCTGCTCCCGCGCCGGCAGCCGCTGAGCCCGTCGCCCCCGTCGCACGTCCCACACCCGCAGCCGCGCGCGTCGAACCCATGGGCACCATGCGCTCCAAGATCGCCGAGCACATGGTCTTCTCCAAGCGCACCTCCGCGCACGTCACCACCGTGCACCGAGTCGACATGACGAAGGTTGCCAAACTGCGCGACAAGATCAAGGGCGCCTTCCAGGAACGCTATGGCTTCTCGCTCACTTACCTCAGCTTCGTTGCCCGCGCCACGGCCGAGGCATTGAAGGCCTTCCCCATCGTCAATTCTTCGATTGAAGGCGCCAACATCATCTATCACAACAACATCAACATCGGCATCGCCGTGGCTCTCGATGGCGGCTCCGGCCTCATCGTTCCCGTCATCAAGAACGCCGATGAAAAGAACGTGGCGGGCTTGCAGCGCTCCATCGCCGACCTCGCCAATCGCGCCCGTTCGAAGCAGTTGAAGCCCGACGATGTGCAGGGCGGCACGTTCTCCATCACCAACTTCGGAACCTACGGCAGCTTGTTCGCCACGCCTGTGATCAATCAGCCGCAGGTGGCCATCCTCGGCGTCGGCGCAGTGGAGAAGGCCGTGGCCGTGGTGGATGATGCCATCGCCATCCGCAGCATGTGCTATCTCGCGCTCACCTTCGATCACCGCCTCATCGACGGCGCGCTCGCCGATCAGTTCTGTCTGAAGGTCAAGCAGATCCTCGAGAACTGGTCCGACCAGGTTCTCTAGAATATCCGCGTTTATCGGCGTTCATCGGCGGCCCGCAATCCATCGGGCCGCTACGCCAGAATCTTCTTCACTACCTCGCCGTGCACATCCGTCAGCCGGAAGTGCCGCCCTTGAAACTTGAACGTCAGCCGCTTGTGATCCACACCCAGGCAATGCAGAATCGTCGCCTGTAAATCGTGAACATGCACGGGGTCTGACGTGATGTTGTACGAATAATCGTCCGTCTCACCCACCACCAGCCCGCGCTTCATTCCGCCGCCCGCAAGCCACATCGCGAAGTTCCGCGGATGATGATCGCGCCCGTAGTTCGTATCCGTCAGCTTGCCCTGGCAATACACCGTGCGCCCGAACTCGCCGCCCCATACGATCAGCGTGTCATCCAGCAGTCCGCGCTGCTTCAGATCCGCCACCAGCGCCGCCGAAGCCTGATCCGTACCCTTGCACTGCAAAGCGAGATCGCGCGGCAGGTCGTTATGCTGATCCCACCCGCGATGATAGAGCTGCACAAAGCGTACCCCACGCTCAGCCAGCCGCCGCGCCAGCAGGCAGTTCGCCGCATACGTCCCCGGCTTGCGCGCATCCGGGCCATACAGCGCGAACGTGCTCTCCGGTTCCTTTGAAACATCCATCAGATCCGGCACCGAGGTCTGCATCCGGTATGCCATCTCATACTGTCCGATGCGCGTCTCGATCTCCGGATCGTGATAGCTCTCGGCGCGCAGCTTGTTGATCTTCCCGATCACGTCCAGCATCTGCCGCCGCGTGTCGCGCGTGATGCCGGGCGGGTCTTCCAGATACAGCACCGGCTCGGCGCCGCCGCGGAAGCGCACGCCCTGATGGCTCGACGGCAGAAAACCGTTGCCCCACAGCCGCGAAAACAGCGGCTGATCGACGTTCAACGCGTTCGCCTGCGAGATCAGCACCACGAACGCCGGCAGATTCTCGTTGTCGCTGCCGAGCCCATAGCTTACCCACGAGCCCATGCTCGGCCGCCCCGGTTGCTGGCTCCCGCTTTGGATGAACGTGATCGCCGGGTCGTGATTGATGGCCTCTGTGTGCATCGAGCGGATGATGGTGAGATCATCCACCACCTTCGCCGTATGCGGGATCAATTCGCTCACCCATGCGCCTGACTTGCCCTGCTGGGCGAACTTAAATATGGACGAAGCCACCGGCAGCGACGATTGCCCCGATGTCATCCCAGTGATGCGCTGGCCCATGCGCACCGAGTCCGGCAATTCCGTGCCCTGCCGCTTCTGCAACTGCGGCTTGTAGTCGAACAAGTCCAACTGCGACGGCCCGCCTGATTGATGCAGATAGATGACCCGCTTCGCCGTCGGCGGATGATGCGGCATCCCCGTCAATCCCTTCGCCTGTAGCGAAGAGAGCGCCGCCGCGCCGATTCCTGTGCTTGTCAGCCCGAAGAAGTGACGCCGCGTCAGCGATAGTGCGTATTCCCTGAGAGGATCCATGGCTTCGTTACTCCTTCGAAATCACTTCATCGAGATTGAGGATGGCGCTGGTCACGGTGGTCCATGCGGCCAGTTCGATCTCATCGGCTACGGTGCGCTTCGATTCGCCCACCCGCACCAGCTTCTTTGCGTTCTCCGGTTGCTTGGCGAACGCCGCCTTCTGTTGCTCGGCCAGCGAAGCGAGCAACTTCACTTCAGCCGCGCTCGGTGTGCGCGAGGCAGCCATCAGGAACGCCTTGCGGATGCGTTCCGCCGGACGCTTCTCGGCCTGCATCACCTTCTCGGCCAGCTTGCGCGCCGCTTCAATATAGGTGGGATCGTTCATCAGCACCAGCGCCTGCAGCGGCGTGTTCGTGCGCGCCCGCCGCGCCACGCACTTCTCGCGATCCGGTGCATCAAAGGTCGCCATCTGCGCCGGCGGAACCGTGCGTTTCCAGAACGTGTACATGCTGCGGCGATAGAGATCCTTGCCGGTGCTCGGCGTGTAGGTCTGCGCCGAGAACACATCGCCGTAAGCCATCTCTTCCCACAGGCCCGCGGGTTGATACGGATACACGCTGCGTCCGCCGATCTCCGGATTCAACAGGCCGCTCGTGGCTAATGCGTTGTCCCGCACCATCTCCGCCGGCATGCGGAAGCGCGACATGTGCGCCAGCAGCTTGTTCTGTGGATCGCGCTCAATCAATTCGGGCGTCGCCTTCGAACTCTGCCGGTAGGTGGCCGATGTCACAATCAGCCGCTGCATCGCCTTCACATCCCAGCCGCTGCGGATGAACTCCGTGGCCAGCCAGTCCAGCAACTCCGGATGCGACGGGGGCGCACCTTGCGAGCCGAAGTCTTCCGACGTATCCACAATGCCAGTGCCGAAGTAAATCTGCCAGAAGCGATTCACGGCCACACGCGCAGTCAGCGGATGCGATGGATCCACCAGCCACCGCGCCAGTCCCAGCCGGTTCGCCGGCGCGCCCGCGGGCAGCGGAGGCAGATTCGCCGGCACCGCGGCAGTCACCTTCTCCGTGCGGTTGCGATAGTCGCCGCGCGCCAGCACGAACGTATCGCGCATCTTCGGCAACTCATCCATCACCATCGAAGTGACGATCACTTTCTCCAGCTTCGCGCGGTCCTTCAGCAACTGCCGCAACTCGGCGTATGCCTTGCGCTGCGGCTCCGGCGCGGCGTAGGTGAGGTAGTAATCGCGGAGCTTGTCCTTCTGCTCCTTGGTGCGCTTGGCCGCCGGCGTCGCAGCCATCGCGCGCACCGGCGCATCCACCGCCAGTTGAAACGTCTCTTCCGCCGTAACCACGCGCGGATAGATGCGCAGATCATCCAGGTTCGAGCGCAGCTTGCTGCTCTTCCATGGCGCATCATTCTTGAACGAAGCGGGCTGATTCTTCAGCACGTCCGTGGCCGCCGGTTGGCCGTCCAGGTAGACGCGAACACCAGACCCGTCGTACGTCACCACAACATGGTTCCATGTGCTCATCACCACATGGCGCTGTGTGCGTACTTCCAGTCCATCGCCGAGTTGCACGCGTAGCAAAGCTCCGCGCTTCAGGTCGCCGATCGATCCAGCTTCATCGAGCCGCAGCGCGATCCCACCCTTCTCGATGAGCGTCTGCGCGAGGCGATTGTTTGACCGGACCCAGAGTGCGATGCTAAACGCATCGCCTCGGTCGAAGTGTCCGAAGCTGCCCCATTCCACTTCCGCTTCGCCATCAAAGCCCAGCGATTGGCCAGCCGGACTCGCCGCGAACGTCGGATTGCCGTTCGTGATGCGCCCGTGATGATACCCCCCGGAGAGATCGGAGAGGCTGCCATCCAACTCATAGTGCGCCAGTGCTCCATGCGGTCCATCCGAAGGCGAAGCCGTCTTCGCCCATTCCTCCACCGCGGCGGCGACTTCCTTCTCCGGCAGTTGCGTCTCGCGCGATTGGATCGCTTGTTCCAGTTCCTTCATCCGCGATTCCTGCAGTCTGTCCGGCAGCGGCAGCATCGGCTTCGCATTGCCTTCCCGGCCATCCAGTCCCTTCTCATCCACGTTGTGGAAGAAGGCGAAGAAGCGATAGAAATCGCGCTGGCTGATGGGATCGTACTTGTGATCATGACAGCGCGCGCAGCCCATCGTCATGCCCATCCACACCACCGAAGTCGTCTCCACGCGATCCACGATGTACTCGGTCAGATACTCATCGGCGATCGCGCCACCTTCGTAGTTGATCATGTGGTTGCGGTTGAAGCCCGTGGCCAGCTTCTGTGTGCGTGTCGCGTTAGGCAGCAGATCGCCGGCCAGTTGCTCCACCGTGAAACGGTCATAGGGCATGTTGCTGTTGAAGGCCTGGATCACCCAATCGCGCCACGGCCACATGTC
>CALFYN010000175.1 GCA_937952345.1 uncultured Acidobacteriota bacterium | reverse complement strand
TGGACTGCTGAGTTTGAGGTTTCTGCTTCCAGGCCGCGCGGCGGGATTCGCCGGCGCGGCCTGGGGAAGCGGTTAGTTGCCGACGGCGAAGCAGTAGAAGAGGCCGGCGCCGCCGGTGCCGACGAGGTTTTCCTGGCTGCAGCCGCGCGAGGGGTGCGTGGAGTTCCAGGAGATGCCGCCGCCGTTGCGGTCGTGGTGGCCTACTTGCGCGGTGCCTTCGCCGCTGCTGGTCCAGTTCTTGCAGGTGTGGTCTGCGCCATCGGTGTAGGCGCGGCCGTCGGGTTGCGTGCCGGTGAGGATGTCGTGCATGTTGGGCTTGTCGCCGACACCGTTGACGAGGTCGCCTTTTTCGGTGATCACGTTGTTCTTGGTGAACAGGTTGCCGAGGCGGGCGAGGTCGAGCGTGTCGCCGTGCAGATGGGCGAGATCGCGGGCCACCATGGTGCCTTTGGCGTTGTGCCAGGGGCCGGCGCCGATGCGGTCTCGGGCATTGACGGCGGGCTTGCCGTCGGCGGCGGAAGTGCTCAAATAGGCGCGCCAGGTCTTGTCGCCCGCGCCAACGGCGGCGGCGAGTTTCTGGCAGTGGGCGTCGGCGCCGGCGAGTCCGCCGAGGTTGGCTCCGTTGCCAGAGCCGGTGCTGGTGATAAAGAAAGTCATGGGGGCGCGAGCCTGTTTCTGGGCATTCTGGGCGAATGCGGTGGCCGCGGTGAGCGTGAGCAGAAGGATTTTCGTCTTCATAGACCTCTCCATGGAATGTTTATGAGGCTACTACAATTCGAGGGTGCGGGGGAAGGGCGGGCGGCGCCCGAAGGGGCTACTTGAGAATGGGGATGAGGGCGCTGTAGTCGTCGGTCCAGAGGCGGACGCCGGCGTAGGCGACTTGCGTTGGGCGGGCGTTTTCGAGCGGTGGACGGCGCAGATCGTCCGGCCGGCGGGCCACGAGCATCCATTCGGCTTCGCTGCGGTAGACGTTCGGATCGGGCGCATTGTGGATGTAGAGCGAGTGGAGGCCGAGCGATTGCACGGCGCGTTCGACGACGGGAGGAATGCGCAGAATCTGGCTGGAGATGTGCAGGGCGAGGATGCCGCCGGGGCGGATATGGCGGAGGTAGAGTTCGAAGGCTTCGCGGGAGAGCAGGTGGACGGGGATGGAATCGCCGGAGAACGCATCGACGACGAGGACGTCGAAGTTTTGGGCGGTCTCGCGTTCGAGGGATAAGCGGCCATCGCCGAGGATGACTTCGGTGTTGGCCTGGGCTTCGCGGAGGAAGGTGAATTCGGTGCGGGCCAGGTGGAGCACCTGGGGGTTGAGTTCGTAGAAGCGGTAATAATCGCCGGGCTTGCCGTAGGCGGCGAGTGTGCCCGCGCCAAGGCCGATGATGCCGACACGCTGGGCGGGCTTGCGCAGGGCCTCGATGGCGAGTTCGACGCCGGTGCCGCGGGCGTAGTAGGTGGTGGGATGCAGGCGGCGTTGGGGATCGAGCACCTGTTGTCCGTGATTGATGACGCCATGGACGAGGATGCGATAACCGTCGCGATCGACGGAGCGGAGGCCACCGTAGAAGTTCCGCGCCTGGACGCGGGCGTTGACGGCGCTGAGTTGCACCTGAAACATGGCCACGGCGAGCGTGCCGACGGCCACGGAGGCCCAAAGGACATCTCCGAGCGCGGAGCGGCGGTATTCGAGGAAGAGAATCGTTATGGCGCAGGCGGCGAGCGCGAAGGGGAACTCGTGATTGCCGCGCAGCAGGTAAGGCGCGCCGAGGCCGACCACGATGGCGCCGAGGACGCCGCCGAGCGAGATCATGAGGTAGAACTCGGTGAGGTGTTCATGGGCGGGTTTGCGGCGCACGAGTTCGCCGTGGCACACCATGCAGCAGAGGAAGATGCCGGCCGATACGGCGGCGATGATGAGGCGGATGTCGGTTTCCGGGGTCTGCTTGGAGATGAGCCACCCCATGCCGGCCATGGCGGCGACAAAGAGCGCGAGCATGGGCTTGCGGGGATACCAGCCTTCGCGTTCAAAGCAGAGAATGAAGGTGAGCAGGTAGGCGGACAGCGGCACCACCCAGAGCAGCGGGATGGCGGCGACGTTCTGGCAGAGATGATTGGTGGCGGAGATGGAGATGGCCGAGGCGCAGAAGGCGAGAGCCAGCCAACTGACTCGCATGGAGTTGGTGGGCCTGGCGGAGGCGACGGGCGTTTCGGCGGCAGCGGCGGCGGCGTTGCGCGCGCCCCAGGCGGTCCATCCGGCGAGGACGAGATACAAGGCGTAGGCGGCTGACCAGAGGATGGCCTGCGATTGCATGGGGAGATAGGGTTCGACGAGGGTGGGATAGGTGAGCAGGGCGGCCAGCGAGGCGAGGTTGGAGAGGGCGAAATAACGGTAGGGGAGGGCGCCGCTGGAGACTCTCGCATACCAGCTCTGGACGAGCGGCGAGGTGCTGGACAGCAGCAGGAAGGGTAGGCCGATGGTGGCCACGAGAAGGCTCAGGATGAGGAGGATGGGCTCTTCCTGGCCCGAGGGCTTCCAGGCCGCCGATGGGATTACGGGCAGGAACAAGGCGCTCACGGCGAGCGTCGCCACGTGGGTGCGGAACTGGGCGCGGGGCGAGAGCCGCTTCACGATGACGTGCGCGTAGAGGTAGCCGAGAAACAGCGCGCCCTGGAAGAAGAGCAGGCAGGTGGACCACACGCCGGCGACTCCGCCGAACCATGGCAGAATCCGCTTGGCAAGCATCGGCTGCACCTGGAAGAGCAGAAAGGCGCTCAAGAAGATGGTGGCTCCGCACATCCAGGAGTATTTCGTTTTTGGCATCCTGATTCTGAGCGGTTGATCGGCAGAAGTCGGGTGCTGCTTTAGCGGGCTGGTTCGGCGGATACAATAGAGCCTATGAAGATGCTGTTGCGTTCTCTGTTTTGCGCTGCGCTGGGATTGCTGGTTGCGGTTTCCGGTGCGGCTCAGGAGAAATCGAAGGCGAAAGCGCCAGCGAAGAAGAGCGCCGGTTCGGGGGGCCTGCAGACGCCGAAGGATGAATTCGGCAAGGCGGGGAAATCGGGGAAGAATTACGAAAACGCGGGGCGGTCGGCGGCGGGCGGGGCGAAGAGCCTGGGGACGAAGACCGCCGATGGCGACATTGCGGGCGGGGCTGGGGATTTCGGCAAGGGGATGGGCAAGATGGGCAAGGACGTGGGGGTGGGGACGGCCAAAGTAGGATCGAGCGTGGGCCGGGGCGTGGCCAGCGTTTTTAGCGGTGGGGGGAAGAGCAAACCGAAGAAGACGAAGTCCAAGAAGCAGTAGAGGGGTCCGCCCACCATTGGCGAACACGCTATACTGCAAGGCCAATGGAACTGCTAACCGGACTGCTGTTGGGCATCACTGCCTGGTTTTTTGTCCGCGTGCTGATTTTTGGCGTGTACACGATCGGCCAGAATGAGCGCGCGGTGAAGACTCGATTTGGCCGCGCGGAGCGTGTCGGCACGGCCACCACCATCGAAACTCCGTTGGGACAGTTGCTGCATCCCGAAGAACGGGAGCGATACCGCTTTCCACAAGTGCGCGTGATCCAGCCCGGCGGGCTGTACTTCAAGATGCCGTGGGAGAAGATCCACAAGGTATCGATTGCCACGGAGATTCTGAACATGGCCGTCGATCTGGAAGACCGGACCGCGAATGAAGCGGGCACCAAGCTGGCGGCGGTGACGAAGGATCAGTTGAACACGGGACTGACGGGCCAGATCCGGTATCGCGTGAGCGAGCAGAATCTGTATGCCTTTCTGTTCGGGATCAAGCGTCCGCTGGTGCACGTGATGGGCTACTTTGTTTCGGTGCTGCGGCAGCGCATCGCCAATTTCGAGGCCAAGAAGGCGGCCGATGCGCCGGGGCTACCGGGGGGCGATACGGCGGGTGTGTCGATTAATGATCTGCGCAAGAATCTGCGCGATTTGAATGAGTATATGGATCAGGAGTGCCGGTCGGCGGCGGCGCGGTACGGGGTGGTGCTGGATGCATCGCTGATTACGGGAATTGATCCGCCGGACGAAGTGGAGTCGGCGCTGGCGGCGATTAACACGGCGCACAATCAGGTATCAAGCGACATCAGCCTGGCGCAGGCGCACGCGGACCAGAAGATCGTGCAATCGAAGCGGGCGGTGGAGATCGAGACACTGAAGGCGCAGGCGGAAGTGGAGCCGCTGCGGGCGGTGGCTTCGGAACTGGAGCAATTGCACCGGGCCGGGCCGGAGGTGCTGGAGTTGTACATGCGCAATATGCGGCTGTCGCTGTATGAGAAAGCGCAGCAGATTTATCTGGAGGCGAAATAGCCATGATTTTAGAATTCGCCGCCATCGTTTTCTTTGGATTGATTCTGGCCGAGTGGCTGATACCGGCTTTCGCGCGGCTGTTCGGGCTGTACGCGATCGTGCAGGAGCGCACCTGCCGGGTGTATGTGCTATTCGGCAAGGTGATCGGGATTTTGCATGAGCCGGGGTTGCATATCCTGCCGTTCACGCTGGGGCCTTCGGCGTTTCTGGTGCATTTTCTGGGGCAGTGCCACGTGCTGGACATGCGGCTGGATCAGGAATATTTGCGCAGCCAGCCGGTGAATTCCGAGGAAGGCGCGCCGATGGGGATCGGCATCTGGTATGAGATGTGGATCACGGATCCGGTGTCGTACCTGTTCAAGAACACGGATCCGCGCGGGTCGCTGCGGGCGAACGTGAGCAACGCCACGGTGCGTTGCCTGAGCAACATGCCGCTGGGCGAGATGCTGGAGACACGGCACACGATGAGCCAGACGGTGCGGGCGGAGGTATCGGCGCAATCGCAGGCGTGGGGATATCAATTGGGATCGGTGTACATTCGCAAGGTGCATTTTCGCGATTTGGGGATGATCCGGCAGATTGAGGAGAAAGTGGTGAACCGGCTGCGGCAGGTGACGTCGGCGATCCGGCAGGCGGGGGCGAATCAGGTGAGCGTGATCACGAGTTCGGCCGAGCGCGAGGCGGCGGTGGAATTCGCGCGGGCGGCGGCGGTGCGTCCGGCGGTGCTGGGGTCTGTGTTTCAGGAGATCTCGCGCAACCGGGATGTGGCTTCGGCACTGTTTGAACTGCTGGAGATGCAGAAGCTGACGGAGCATCCGGGGCGGATCGTTTTGCTGCCCAAGGGGGCGGACGGATCGGTGCTGGGGACGCTGATGGCGGGGCTTAGCGGCGGCGGTAAACCGTCTCAAAGCCCGGGCGGCCGAACGTAACGCTGCTCGATGAGGAGCCGCCGGGTCCGGATGGCCTGCCACCGGGAATGCGCGGGCGGGCCTCGTTGGGATCGATGGAAGACTGCTGGGTGCGCGTTTCGCGGGTCATGCTGGCGCCGCCTTTGGGGCGCGCGTCGATGCGGTCGATTTCGTTCCTGGGGATGGCTGTTTGCGTGTTGCGGAGGATGACGACGATGCGCTCTTCGTTGGCCTCGTCCATCTGGGCGGAGATGGGTTGCGATGCGCCGCGTTTGAAGATGCGGAGTTCGGTTCCGGTCTGGAGGCGGCGTACGTTGTCCCAATCATCGCCTTTGGCGCGGAAGACATCGGCTTTCCACTGGGCGTAGGCGGCTTTCATGGAGGCGAGGCGTTGGGGCTCGGACTGCTTGCGGTCGTTGGTTTCGCCGGTGTCCTCGGAGAGGTGGAAGAGGTGCTCCTGGCCTTCGTTGTCGAGGAGGTATTTCCAGCCCTGGCTGACCATTGCTTCCTGCTTGCCGTGGTGGAAATAGAGCGTGTCGCGCTGGATGCGGCCGGTGCCCATGCAGGCATCGAGGAGATTGACGCCATCGAGTTTGAGGCCGGCGGGCAGGGAAGCGCCGGCGAGGGCCACGCAGGTGGGGAAGAGGTCCATGCCGGCGGCCATATCGGGGGCTTTGCGGGCGGGGAAGCGGCCTTTCCAGCGGGCGACGAGCGGGGTGCGAATGCCGCCTTCCCAGAGAGAACCTTTCGCTCCCCGGAAGGGGAGGTTGCGGCCGATTTGGGGAATGCCTCCGTTGTCGCTGAGGAAGAAGACGACGGTGTTTTCGGCGAGGCCGGCGGTGTCGAGGTGGGCGAGGATGCGGCCGACGTTTTTGTCGAGCGATTCGAGCATGGCGCGATAGACGGCGCGGGTGCGATTCTTTTTGCGCGTGACTTCGGCATTGCCGGCGGTGGCGCGGTCTTCGGGGCCCTGGAAGGGATCGTGGACGGCGTTGAAGGGCAGATAGAGGAAGAAGGGGCGCGACTTGTGGCGGTCGATGAAGCGGATGGCTTCGTCGCCGATGAAGTCGGTCATGTAGCGGTTGTCGTCGCGGAGCTGCTCGCCGTTCCAGAGGTCGCGGTTTTCGAGGCGGTCTTTGTGGGTGAAGTAGTCGATGTTGCCGGAGAGGAAGCCCTGGAATTCGTCGAATCCGCGGCGGGTGGGGAAGAATTTCGGTTCGAAGCCGAGGTGCCATTTGCCGATGATGGCGGTGGCATAGCCGGCGGGTTTCAAGACCTGGGGGAGGAGGACGGCTTCGAGGGCGAGTCCTTTTTCGCGCTCGGCGACGAGGATGACGGCATCCATGCCGTTGCGCTGCTGGTATTGCCCGGTGAGGAGGGCGGCGCGGGTGGGGCTGCAGACGGCTCCGTTCGAATAGGCGTGGGTGAACCAGACGCCGTCGCGCTGGAGGCTGTCGATGTGGGGGGTGGCGATGTCGGGGCAGCCGGTGAAGCCGACGTCTCCGTAGCCGAGGTCGTCGGCGAGGATGAGGATGATGTTGGGCTTTGCGCCGCGCTGGGCAAAGAGCGGGGCGGCGGCCAGGGTTTGCAGGAATTGACGGCGTTTCATGCTTGCTCCTCGATGTAGGGTGGACGGTCGAAGGCGTCGTTAAGGCGGGGATCGCCGGCCTTTTCGAGTACGGCGGTGAGCCGGTTGGAGAGGGTGGTGCGGGCGGCGGCGTGGGGCTTCCCGGTGGCGACGTTCTTCATCTGATGGGGATCGCTGGTGAGGTGGTAGAGATCTTCGGCGGGGCGGCGCCCGAAGGCGATGTCGTAGAGTTGCGGGGCATCGCGGCGATGCTTGAGGATCCAGGCTTTGGTGGGGCTTTCGTCCATATCTTTGTAGGTGAGCAGGGTGTGGTTGGTGGCGAGGAACTCGTAGGGCTTGTCTTCGACGCCGGGGACGGAGTCGCCCATGGGGTAGCGGTCCGGCTTGTAGTTGCGGATGTAGAGGTAGTCTTTGGTGCGGATGGCGCGGGAGGGGTAGGGGAGATTGCCGGCGCGGGCTTCGGGGACATGGCGCTCGCGGGAGGTGACGACGAAATCGCGGGAGGGATCGGTGCGGCCGTCGAACTGCGGCAACAGGGATCGGCCGTTCATGGCTTGGGGTACCGGGAGGCCGGCGGCATCGAGGAAGGTGGGGGCGAGGTCCATGAGGTTGACGAAATCGGAGCTGACGGCGCCGGGCTTGATGCGCGCGGGCCAGCGGGCCATGAGGGGGGCGTGGACTCCGAGGTCGTAGAGATTGCATTTGCCTCGGGGGACGCCGGGGATGCCGTTGTCGCCGCTGAGGACGAGGAGGGTGTTGGCGCTTTCGCCGGAGCGGCCGAGCTCTTCGAGGAAGGCGCCCACCATCAGGTCGAGGGCCTGCACTTCGCCTAAATAGTCGGCGATATCTTCGCGGACTTCGGGAATATCGGGGAAATAGGGAGGCATTTTTCCGGTGAGGGAATCGGGGTCGATGTCCCAGAGTTTGCGGCCGGAGCCTCGGACCCACGGGCGGTGGGTATTGATGGGGCCGTAGATGTAGCAGAAGGGCTGATTCTTGGCGCGTTCGGAGAGAACGCGGCGGATGCTGGCGCGGGCCTGTTCGATGATGGCGGCGCGGCGCTGGCGGGCTTCGGCGGCGGAGGGGGCGTCGCTCAAGTAGAGCGAAT
>CALFYN010000174.1 GCA_937952345.1 uncultured Acidobacteriota bacterium | reverse complement strand
CGCTCGCGCAACGAATAAACGTGGACGGCGCTCATCCGGCTGGGTAACTGCTTGCTGTAAGCCAGCCACTGGCTGTCGGGCGACCAGACCGGCGCCAGTTCGCGATCCCGCTCCGGAATGAAATCCGGGCACAGGATGGAATAATCTGTATCGACCTTCACCGGCCTAGCGGACTCGATGTCCACGTACCAGATGTTGAGGCTCTCGTCGATGTAGGCGATCTTACGGCCGTCGGGCGACCAGCGCGGCACGAACTGAACAGAACGCGCGAGCCATCGGGGCTCCAACCGGCGGCAGCGTCGAGACCTGGGTGATGGGTCAGCCTCGACGGCGAACCGCCACCCGCCGGCATCACGTAGACATCCAGGATGCCGTTGTACGCGGCAGAGAACGCGATCCGTCTCCCGTCGGGCGAGAAGCGGGGAAACTCCTCGAACTCGGTCCGCGCCGTCAGCCGCTTCGCTTCGCCACCTTCTCGCGGCACGCTCCAAAGATGCCCACCGTGCACGAACACGATTTGCGTCGCACTCAGTGCCGGGCTCTGTGTAAGTAGTGGTCCGTCCTGAGCCCAAATCCATGCTGACGGGAAAGATGCGATGCCCGCGAACAGGATAATGCGAATGGAGCCGCCGCCGATACGAATCACTGATCGCCTCCCGCAACCTCAATGGACATGGCCTTGCAGGCCACCATAGTGCACAAAATCCCCATCCGCCTCATAGGTTGCCTCCGTGAGTTGAGGCGCGCAGGGCGAACAAGACGCTGTTGGGCGCGCCCAATTCGACAACGGCAAGGGGAGGAGAATGCGGGGGCCGGAAGTGGTTGTGTGTGGGCGTTCGGGAGCATTCGGGTGAGTGTTCAATCGCCGATCCAGATCTCCAAACCGGGCTGGGCAAGCGCTTCGCCGACCATGAGAACCATTTGGGTCTTCCCTTTGCGAGGCAAGTCCTGCGGGATTCGGATTGTTACGACCGAAATTCCGCTGGGCGTGCCGGGCAGGACTCCTGCGAATACAACTTCAGCCTCCTGACCGCCTACCCACACCCGAACTGTCGCCTGCAAGGGACGCTTCTCCGCGGCGACCTCTCCGTCACCCACCGGCGGTTCGCAATTGCCGACCCCGGTGACGGAGAAGTCGAGCGTCTCGCCCAGCTTGATCGGATTCGCTTCGCCGTGTTCGCTGCCATCCGCATTCCTGGCCCGGATGATGCCCCTGCCCGATTCGGCAATCGTGAACACGCCGGGCACTGTTATCGCCACGGCTTTGTTGACCAGTTTCGATGCGCTCCCCTGATAGGTGACCTGAATGGTCGTGTGCCGCTCCGGGTCAAGCCCAGCCGGAGCGACGGCCCGGATTTCTCCATGTGACACGCTGATCAGCGGAGCTGGCTGTCCGCCAACCAGAACCTGGACTCCCGCCAAGGTGAGTGCAAGCGGTTTCTCGTTGTCCTGCCCGCTTCGCGCTTCTTCGGCTGGCCCGAGGTTGGCCCCGTAAATCCGGAAGATCTGTCCGGGTGAGAGCCCGTCAACCCGCATGCTCGCGGAATGGAGGATCGATGCGGATGAAACCGCTGGTGCGCCGGGGGCGGCGGCGCCGTCACTGAAGAATTGCGATTGATTGATCTCCCTGGTCGAGTGGATCGTGTAGAGATGCCATTCCTGCAGAAAATCCAGCGGGATTGGCCAGAACGTCAGTGGGACTTGAAAGGAGGAGGCCCAATCGAGTCCGAACTTGCCATCGAGATCGATCGGCGCCAGCATCGGGTAGCGGATATCCCGATACATTGACTCGAAGCGATTGAACTCGCTCAAATCGCCGCGAGAAAGGCTCGCTACAGCCGTCTCGGCGATTGCCGTGAATCGGCCGGTCCCATCGTTGAGAAAGACGGCCGCTTGCCGGGGGCCCTCACCAAACTTCGAAATGCCGTCGTAGTTCCCCATGGTATCCACGATGTCGGCAAAACCGTCGGCGTTCACGTCCTTTACGAACATGACTCCTTCGCCATGCCCTTCCAGAGCGCGATCGTCCCCGCTCAGCCTGGAGCTTTCGTCGGCGAACCTTCCGTTCCCCTTGTTCGCGAGCAGTTGGAGAACGCGCCCCTTGTAATACGGCTCGGAGCGCGTTTCGGCGATGAGGACGTCGTTCCACCCGTCGCCCGTGAGATCGGCGACCACAGAATAATTGCTCTTTGTGTTCTCAGGCCCGAAGACGCCGTCTGGGAGTTCCACGACCGCAAACCCAATCTCAGGTCCGGTAACAGCGCTCAGAAGCGCGAAATTCCGTTTGCCTTTTCCCTCAGCGAGGAGGACGACAATATCGTCGACGCCATCGCCATCAAGGTCACCGATGGCGGAAGACATAATGTACCGAAGATTGGAGGACATTGCGAAACTGCGGGGGCAGCGCCTCTGTTGCCTGCCGGAACCTGCCCGAACCGTCGTTGAGAAAGAGGCACTTACCGGCGAAGAAGTCCGCCGCGCCGTCGCCGTTCACGTCTCCCACTGAGAGATCGTGAGCCCAACGGTAACCGACGGGCAGGCCGCCAGACTCCTGGCCTTCGATTCTGTTGCTTGCGTCATACAACTTGCCTTTCCCGTCACTCAGAATCAAGGAGAGCGGTTCGTTCGTGTCCGTAATTCGCCCCGCGTTGTCACGCTCGAGGATGCCGAAGGATCCGATGATCAGGTCGTCGGCGCCGTCCCGATTAAAATCGGCTGCCTTGATGCGGTAGTGCATTAACCGGGACGGTGCGGACGTTCCTGCCGGGAAAGTGTCTGGAGAGTAGACGAGGCTACCCTTGCCGTCGTTCAGCAAAATCGTAACAGGGTAGGTGGGCTTCATGACCGTGTGAGGGAACACACTCCAGGCGACCGCCAGGTCCTGGCGCCCGTCTCCATTGAAATCCCCGGCGACGAAATTCGCGGGAGCCACAGTGTAGTTGGCCGGCTCATGCCATTGGGTTGTCGGGTAGTACCACCCAGGGGCCCAACCATTGCTGGCATAGTA
>CALFYN010000173.1 GCA_937952345.1 uncultured Acidobacteriota bacterium | reverse complement strand
GGCATCGGCATCCAGCACCGTCACAATCCCCGGATTCCGCCAGAAATTCGCAATCATCAACTGCAATCCCTTTACATCGTCCCGATACTTGGCCACGCTCTGCGTCTGCGTATGTCCGATGCGCAGTTGCTTGAAAATCTGTCCATCCTTGCCGATCACCACCAGCCCTTCATCGCTCCCGCAGATATACACCCGCACCGGCCCGTTCGCCTCCCCCGAATAATTCCCCATCGAGATCGCGTCCGGATGGTCCTTCATCGCCTCATCATGCGCCCACAACGCCTTGCCCAAATGATTCCACAACCCGTACCCAATTACGAACTCCTGCTTCCCATCGCCATCCACATCGTACGGATACGGATAATGCCCCGTCTGTGCCCGTCCCTCCCATAAGAACCGCAACTGCGCGTCATACACCCAGAACCCCCGATACCGGTCTTTGATCACAATCTCCCGAGGCCCCTTCCCCGACAGATTCACAAACACAATCGAATCGCCGCTGTTCAATTCATACGGCATTTCATCGCGATTATTCGGCAAGGCCTTCGGCAGCCACGCCTGCCGCAGCAGCTTCCCGCTGCGCCCCTCCAGCACCTGCAACTGAAAATCGCGGATCAGCACCACCTCCGTCTTCCCATCGCCATCCAAATCGTGAATCTGAAACGGAGTGTCGTTCGTCACCAGTCCGCTCGCCGGATTCGGCCTTCCCACCTGCCACAGAATCTTCCCTTCCAGAGTCACCGCCGTCAGGCAAGTAATCGAATCGTACGCATCCCCGCGAACCTTCGGGCTGTTCTGCGCAAACAGCATATCCAGCCGCCCATCGCCGTCCAGATCCCCGAACCGCACGTTTTTCCCCGCGCCCCAGCCATTTGTATCGAAGCGCTTCCACAACACCGGCTTCGGATTCGCCGCCCGCAGCTTCACCAACTCCGTCTCGCGAGCCGTCACCCGCCCCTGCATCCCCGCAAACGCCGCGTCCTCCATCGAAACCCGAAAATCCGTAAACCGCGCCGGCCTCCGCGCCGTCAACCCCGCCTGCCCCTTCAATATCGCCCCGTCCGATGCCTCCAATACAACCTGCCCATCGACAAAAGCCCGAATCCGCGGCCCCTGCGTCTCCACCCGCAACGTGTACCACCGCCGAACATCGTAGGCGAACGGCTTCGATGCCAGTACTTTCCACGCGCTGCGCCGGAACTCCGCATCCTCCGGCAATCGCAACGCCAGCCGCGCCGTGCCCCCGTCCGCCAAAACGAAATGGTAGTAATGCCGCGACGTGCGATACCGGAACACAATCCCCGCCACATCCTTCAAGGACAGCGCCCGCACCCGTGCTTCCACCGCATAATCTCCCCACTCCTCATCACCCGTCACAAACAGCGGATCATAGCGCCGGTCCGTAACGACAGTATGCTGCTCCAGGTACGTCTTCCCATCCTCATCCCCGGCGAGCCACGCATCCTCGTGCACAATCGGATTGCGCCACGGAAACGTCCGCACGCCGCGATAAGCGATGTAATGGTATTCCTGAATCGCCCCGTTCAATTGCCCCATCGGAGCCGACAACACCCCCGGAGGAAATCGCGAAAAATCATCCCGATACACGTCCACGCCGAACGCCGGCGACAAAGCCAGAAGAAACAGGAACAGAATCATTGACGTCATCCTATAATAGAATCATGGTGCTGCCCACACAGGCTCGCCCCTCCCTGTTCGGTTCAGACTGAACCACTACCATCCTGTCTCCTGACTTCTCAAATTCTTTTCCCCTGGAGGCTACGTGTCTATGAACAGGACATCCACTCCCGTCCGGCCGGATATGCCCCATCTGGTGACGCCTCTCCCCGGACCAAATGCCCAGCAGATCATCGCCCGTGACGCCGCCGTGCTCTCGCCTTCCTATACGCGTCCCTACCCGCTTGTCGTGCACCGCGGCGAAGGCGCCATCGTGGAAGACGTCGACGGTAACCGCTTCCTCGACATGAACGCCGGCATCGCCGTCGTCGCCACCGGCCATTGCCACCCGCGCGTCGTCGAAGCCATCCAGCAACAAGCCGC
>CALFYN010000172.1 GCA_937952345.1 uncultured Acidobacteriota bacterium | reverse complement strand
CAGGTCGAGTGGGAATCGTATTTCCGAACGTGACAACCTACGTTCCCGGGGAGAAACAACGGTGGACGGTTTGCGTAACGGATGAGGGGCAAAGGGTTTTCGGATTTCAGGCGACCGCGCGGCTGGATAGCAACCCGTCGGCGGGGCAGGCGGGAACCTTCAGCAACGTGGACGGTACGACGCAGATTCTCTGCGATGACGGGGGCGTGCGTCCGTCGGCGGGTTGCCGGGCGAACTTCACTGTCGAGTTCATTGAGCATACGAGGGGCGGGAGCGCGAACACGTTTTCGTTTGAATGGACGCCTCCCGCGACCAACGTGGGCAATGTACGGGTTTATGTGGCGGGCAACGCGGCCAATGGGAACGGAACCAATTCCGGGGACCGGATTTACACGGCGAATTACACGCTGACGCCCTCGACGGGTGGCGGCGGTGGAGGCGAGAACCGTCCGGCCATCAGCCAGGGCGGTGTCGCGGATGGGTTCAATTTCGGCGCTGGGGTTGCGCCGAGCACGTGGACGGCGATCTTCGGGACGAATCTGTCCGCGGTGACCAAGACCTGGGACGATGCGATTCGGGGCAATACACTGCCTACGACGCTGGAAGGAGTGAGCGTCCGTATTAATGGGAGGCCGGCCACGATTTCGTTCGTCAGTCCGGGACAGGTGAACGTGCTGGCTCCGACGGATATCGGAACCGGGACGATGAATGTGGTTCTGACCAACGCGAATGGAGAGAGCGCACCGGTGGCAGTGACAGGCACGGCGGTAAAACCGGCCTTTTACGCTCCCTTTGCGCAGAACAACCGGTTTTTTGTGACGGCGGTTGCCGCGCAGTTGCAGAACGGGCAACCGGTGTATGTGGGCAAGCAGGGCGTCGACCCACGCGTGACAAGGGGCGCGCGTCCGGGCGAGATCCTGCAGGTGTTCGGAACAGGTTTCGGGGCAACCAACCCGGTTGTTCCCACTACGCAGATCGTTACTGGCGCTCCAGCCATTACCTCGCAGGTGCGAATCCGGTTTGGAGAAACGGTGGCGACATTTGCCGGCTCTGGGAATCTTGTGGCAGCCGGCCTTTATCAATTCAACGTAACGGTGCCGGCAACGCTTGCCGACGGGGATTATCCGTTGATCGCCGAGGTGGGCGGCGTGTCGAGCTCCTCAAACGTGTACATCACCGTACAACGGTAATAAGGGGATAAACAAAGGGATGCTTCAGGGAATACGCAAGATACTGCTTGCGGGGCTGGCAGTATCGCCAGTTCTGCTGTTTTCGTTTTCTGTAGGACCGCCGCAAGGCCGGACGGGGGCTCCCGCCGATGGCGGTCTGACCTGCGCGGCCTGCCACCGCGGGGCGGAAGTGAATGATGGCGTGGGGCGACTGGCGATCACGGTGGCGAATTATTCGCCGGGCGTGCGCCAAACGATCCGGGTGACGCTGTCCCATCCGACGGCGCGGCGTTGGGGATTCCAGTTGACAGCGCGCCTGGCCAGCGATCCGACGAAGAAGGCTGGTACGTTCACGCGGAACGAGGAGACGCAGGTACGTTGCGGATTGACGGGAACTGCTGTGGCGCCGTGCGGGGATGCGGTGGAATTCGTGGAGCATGTCGCGGCGGGCACATCCGCGGAAACGCCGGAAACCCGCACCTGGGAACTGGACTGGACCCCGCCGGAGTCGAACGTGGGAGACGTCGTGTTCTATGCCTCGGGGAATGCGGCGAACAACAATGGGGCCAATTCGGGCGATTTCATCTACACGGCGACGGCCACCAGCAATGCGGCGGCGGGCGGTGGACCGCGTCCGGCGATCACCTCGGGTGGGATCCGCGACGCGTTCAATTACACATCGAGCATCGCATCGCATTCCTGGGTGGCGATCGTGGGGACGAACCTCTCCGCGGTGGAGCGCACCTGGGACGGAGCGATTCAGGGCAACAATCTGCCGCTGACGCTGGCCGGCGTCAGTGTGAAGATCAACAACAAGGACGCGCCGGTGTTTTACGTGAGCCCAGGGCAGGTGAATGTGCTGGCTCCGGTGGATGACGCTGTGGGCGACGTGCAGGTGGTCTTAAGTAACATCAACGGCGATAGCGCTCCGTTAACCATTCGCCGGGCCGCGGCGGCTCCGGCGTTTTTTGCTCCTTTTGCGCAGAGCGGGCGGTTCTTCGTCACGGCCGTGGCGTTGGACGGAACGATTGTTGGCAAAGTGGGGCTAGATCCGCGGGC
>CALFYN010000171.1 GCA_937952345.1 uncultured Acidobacteriota bacterium | reverse complement strand
ATCAGGAACGCCGCCATCTGAGCCCGCGTGGTGGGGCCGTCGGGGCAATATTGGCTGGCGGTGCAGCCGAGAGTGATGCCAAGTTCGCGCATCTTCTGGATGGATGGATAGAAGACGCTGCCTGTGTCGACATCAGAGAAACTGAAGTTGGTGGGAAAAGGAAACATCTGATTCGGGGCAACGGCGAGTTTGCCGCGTACAAGGAAGGCCGCCATCTGGGCACGGGTCACGGGGTCTCCGGAGCAGTAAGTGGTGGCCGTGCAACCGGCGGTGATTCCTAATTCGCGGAGCTTTTGAATATAACGGAATTGCGGATGGCCGGGTTGCACATCGGTAAAGTACGGCGTGGCCGGGTGAGAGAAGGAATCGCTGCCGAGAACGGAGCGGACGAGGAAGACCGCCATCTGGCCCCTGGTGATGAAGTCGTCCGGGCAATAGGTGGTGGCGGTGCAACCCTGGGTAATGCCGTTGACCTTCATCAGCGCAATGAAGGGGGAGAAAGGGTTGGTGGTGGGAACGTCTGAGAAGACGGGCTGCGGGTTGCCAGCCGCTGCCTGCACAAAGAGGACTCGATGGCCGGCGACGATGACACTGCCAATGCGCGGAACTGGTTGCGTGTTGGCCTGAATGTTGAAACTGATGTTGGCGCTACCCGAGGCTGTGCTGGGGGAGGCGAAGGAGATCCAATCGGTGGGGATAGTGGCGGACCAGGGGCAGGAGAAAGGCGCGGTGATGGTTACGGTGGCAAGAGTTGCGGCCGCTGGCAAATCAAAAGACTGCGTGGACGGGGCATAACTGCACAGTGGTGGCGTTGCCGAGCCGAACAGGGTGGTGGTGAGGAAGTTGTCGGTGGTTTGTGAATCGTAAGTATCGCCGATGGCGGAGAGATCGATTTGCTGGGCGACTCCAGGGAATGCGGAGGCGGTAGGGCGGAGGGTGGTGCGTATTTCGACGCCGGCTCCGGGGGCGAGTTGTTGAATATCCACGCGGTAGGAATTGGCCGTGGTGGAACAGGTGACTCCGCTGGCGAAGCAGGAGACGGCGGCGAGACCTGTGGGCAACACGCCTCGGAAGGTGACATGTTCGGCGGTTTCCGGTCCGCGGTTGAGGACACGCTGCACCAGTTCGAGATCCTGTGTGTTGAGGAACGATGGGGAGAAGGTGTCCTGCAGGATCTGGAGGCGGCTGGTGGAAAGTTTCAGGATGAGAGCGTCCTGGGGGCTTTTGAAGGCAAGCAGTGGAGCTGCCGCGGTAACCGGAAGGCGGAGTCCGGAGGATGCGCCACCGGTCAAGAAGACATTGGCCTTCGAATCCAGGACGACGCTGAAGCGGTCGCCATCGTTGACTCCATCGAAGAACCAGGAACCAAGGATGGCAAGGCCGTTGGGGGAGAGGCGAAGCAGGTAGGCGGCGCGATCAGTTGGTTGGATGAGAGGGCCAACGTTCGGGAAATTCGCGGAGCGTGTGACTCCAGCGAAGAAGGCTTCGCCGGAACCGGTGACATGAACGGACTGGCCGTCATCATCGCGTAGGCCGCCCAGGAAGGTGGAATAGAGGAGACTGGTGCCGGAAGGATTCAGTTTGAGGGCGAAGGCATCGCCGTTGGGTCCGTTGCTCTGATTCCCGCCGAATGTGGCCTGGAGTGGCGCCGCGATGGGAAAGTTGGTGGATGAGGTGGCTCCGGTGACATAGGAATTACCTGCGGAATCGACGGCAATGGCGCGTCCGACGTCCGCACCGTTGCCGCCAATGCAGGTGATCCACTGGGCGCCGTCGCCATTGGGCTTCCATTTAATGACGAACAGATCGTTGCCATCCGTTGCTCCGATGGTGGGGCCAACAGGGATAGTTGAGCAGTTGGCGCGACCGGTGAGGAATGGGTTGCCGTCTTTGTCGACGGCGACGCCATGAATCTGCTCGCTGCCTTCGCCGCCGAAGTACGTGGAAAAGAAAACTTCACCTCCGGGGTGGATCTTGACAAGAAACATGTCGTCGGCACCGCCATAGTAGTTCTGGCGAGGATTGCGCAATGGGAAGTTGGCGGATGACGTGTAACCTGCGTAGTAGGCGAAGCCGTTGGCATCGAGCGCAACGGCTGCACCGGTTTCCGAGCCGCTGCCGCCGAGATACGTGAGCAGGGGCGGGGTAAACCCGCTGGAGGTCATGCGCAGGGCGACGGCATCTCCATTGCCGCCGTAGTTGGGCTGGAACACGCCGGGTTCAGCAGGGAGGTCGGTGGAATAGGTGGTGGCGACGATGCTGGAATTGCCATTCACATCCACGGCGAGGCCGTTTGCCTCGTCGTTGCCTGCGCCGCCGATGTAAGTGGAGAAAACAAAACTACCGGATGGCGTGACACGGGCGAGGAAGATATCGACGTTGCCGGAGTTAAAGTCGCGGTAGGGTGAGCCGGCGACGGGGAAGTCGAGAGAGTTGGTGCGGCCTGCGTAGTAGAGGTCGCCGGTGCCGTCGACAGCCGCGCCGACCGCAGTGTCGCCGGTGAAGCCACCGTGGAAAAGGTGAAAGGAAATAACGGGGTCGATGAGGAGAGGGAGGGAAGGGTCGTAATTGGGGATATGGAAGCCGATTTCAGAAGGGGAGCGAAGAAGGAAGGAAACGGCGACTCGGCGGTTGTTCTGGAACGCGATCGGGGCCGAGTGGCGGAACTCGCCCGCAGGGGTGCGAAGGACAAGGTCTCCGTTGGGGGAGATGGAGGGGGAAGCATTAGGGAAGGATAGGCGGATAGAAGAAGGTTTGGCGTTTGCGGCGAGGTTAAATCGATATTCGATTTTATGATTCACCCCATTCAGCTCCAGGTCGATACCGGGATACACGCCCTTGCGGATGACCCTCCCATATTGAGGTAGTGCCTGTTGCCATTGCGACGGGTCTTTCCCAATGAAATAGCTCGTGACGCCAGGCAGTTTCTGCGCGGGCTGCCATGTGGCATCGGCAGAGGCACCGAGCAGCTTCCATCGCGACACACCCCCCGAAGCTGAACAGACGACTTCCTCATTGGTGAGAAAGACACGGAAGCTACCGGCGCGGGCGAGGTATTGCACGGAAGCGTGGGTCTGGCCGCGATTGGGTTCGAACGGGAGCGGGGTTTTGCGAAGCGCGTCGTCGAAAGCGGGTGGAAGGCTGAAGGCTGGGCCGGAGGCGGCGAGAACCCTGAGGGGCATTGCCGCGAGCACAAAAACCGCGAACCCGGCGCGGCGGGGGAAACTGACTAGCAGGACGGTAAGTCTCCTTTCGAAGAAACGGCGACGGACGGGAGGAGAGATAACTTCTTACTACTCTATCGGAAAAAGGCGGAAATGGGAACGAAAAAGAGGGTTGCGGCGGGTGGCGCGGGAAAGCCCCCTATTGACACAAACAACATTTCGGATAAGAATTGTTAGGCCGAGACATAAAAACGGGAGAGGTTTCTG
>CALFYN010000170.1 GCA_937952345.1 uncultured Acidobacteriota bacterium | reverse complement strand
GTGGCGAGAGCGCTACGGAGGGTCCATTTCCAGTCTTCGCTCATGAGGCCTTCGTGGACGGGGAGCGAGTAGACGAGTTCGATGGTGCTGAGCACTCCGGCGAGGTTGATGGCGAGCACGCGCCGCAATCCGGGCTGCACGCCGATATTGCTGCGGATGGCGGGCATGAAACTGGCGAGCGTGACGCGGACGGAATAGATATCGGATGGAAGCGAATCGAAGGTGAAGGAACCACGATCATCGGTGAGGGCGCGGGCAATCTGGCGTTCGAGCTTGTTGAACAGCAGGACGGTGGCGCCCATTTGGGGGATACCGACCGTATTGCTGACGATGCCTGCGATGCTGCCCGTGAGCGGGTTCGGCGCGGCAAAGGCTGCCGGGACGCTTGCCAGCGCCAGCAGCACCGCGGTTGTGGATCTCACATGCATGTACTCTCTTCAGCCTACCTGTGATGACCGGGGGAGCGCGGCTCCCCCGGGTTACGAGAGTTTATACTACCGTGAAGTTCACGGACGGTGTCAGCGTCTGGTTGCCGAGCTTGTCCTGAACCTTCATTTTCAACTGATACTGTCCGGGCTGCATGTTTTGCAGCGGGAGAATCTTTTCAATGGTGACCTGCTGGGAGGAGGCGCCTTCGATCTTGTCGATCTCTTCAGCGAAATCGAAGATCTTCTCGTTGGTGCCGGTCTTGACGACTTCGTATTCGATGGTGCCGCTCGGCTTGCGGGTTTTTTCGTCGGCGGCGAAGTTGTAGAGCTGGAGATAGATGCCCATCTTTTCGTCGCGCTTGAAGGTTTCGCCGACACGGGGGCGGACCTTGGAAGTGCCGATGACGAACTGGCCGGTGCCGATGCTGCGGGTGGGAACCTTTTCGATGACGTCGGCGAGAACCACGGAACTGGAGCCGAGCGTTTCATCTTCGTAGCGGGGCACATGGAGCGCCATTTCGTAATTGTTCATGTTGCCGCCGTTGACATCCTTAACCACGAGGTTGACGCGGTAGGTGCCGGGGGCGAGGGGCACACTCTTCTGATAGAGAGAGCTGCCGAGGATAGCCTGCTGGGTCAATTCGGAGGGGAACTCGACGGAGACGACATCCTCGAAGACGGTCACGACGCGGCGTGACATGGAGGTAACGCGTCCATAGATGTTCACCACACCTTTCGAGACACCTTCGGTGGCCTTGTACTGCAGGTCACGCTTTTCGAGCTGGAGGGTGAGGTTCGAAAGGATGGTGGAATTGGTGAGCCGCATGAAATCGGCGCGCACTTTGATGGGCAGCAGGTTAAAGCGGATGGTGGAATTGACGGCCGCTTCAAGATCTTTGAACTTGACGGCGGGAGCCTTCTGCAACAAGGCGTACTGTTGCAGGCGCTCGAACTGGTTCATGCGCATGGGCAGCGGCTGGGTGCCGGTGCCGAGGCGGGTACCGTCGGTGCGGCTGAAGCGGTCGGCCTTGGAGGAAAGGCCCATTTGTTCGTAGAGGGTGAGTCCGGCGTTGGGGACCATGAGGAGGGCGTCTTTTTCGGACGGATCCATGGTCATGCGGTATTCGCCGGTCATCGTGGTGTCGACAAACTCGATGATGATGTCGGAGCCGATGCCCTCAATCCAGCGATAGCGCCACTTTTCGAAGGGGAAGGTGGAGGTGGTGCCGCCGCCTTCTTCAAAGGGCCGTTCATAGGTGCCGCCGGATGGGTGCGATTCGTTCTCGTCGGGCGGGCCGAAGGTGATGTAGATACGCCCGCGGTCCGTTTTCCAGCCGGGGATACCGGAGGCAAACCGCTCGTTGGCATAGGCGATACGGCGGTAGTGCTCTTCCTTGAATTCGTTTTCCTGGGAATCGGGCGAGGGATCGCGGCGGAGCCAGAACTGCTCAATGAATTGCTCGCGCTCGTCGTCGGTGTTGAGGTTGCGGAAAGCCTTCCGCTCTTCGTCCGTGATGATGTAGGTCACGTCCTCGTTCAGCCACTTACGGTAAGGGGTTTCGAGCTCTTTACGCAGCTTTTCCTCACGGCGCTTGCGCTCCTTTTCCGATAGAGGTTTGGCTACGGTTTCCCGGTTAGATGCCGCGGTAGTCTTCTTTTTGTCCGCGGCGGAAGCGGGGCTAGAGACGAGAATCAAGGCCAGGCCTGTGGTCAAAACGGAAAGCGTTTTGGTACTCATGTGGTTCCTGTTGACAGACGTCCGCAAACTACACCCAATTCTAGAACTTGCAAGAGTCGGGGTCAAGGCTTTCCCCTCCTTGTTTGAATCCTGCGCTTCGAGGGTTGGATGCATGGATGGGTCGAGAGGTTTCATTGCTGCCACTGAGACTTTTTATAAGGCTGCGTGGTCATGCGGATGCCGTGGGTTTGGATGGGGTCTTCGGAGCCATCCTTGTTGCGGCGGGCGATTTCGAGGTTGGTGGCGAAGTAGGGTCCGTCGAGGGGGAGAGACAGGACCTGGGCCGCGGTAAAGGGGAAGATGATAGTTTGGCGTCCAAGTGAAAGATTCTGATTCACTTGAATAAACTTTGACTGATTGCTGCGGTCGAACAGGCGCATGGCCATACGGTATTCGCCGGGCTGGAAGACTTCCATTTCGAGGGCGACTTCGAGGCGGTCGAGGCGGGTGTTGCCGTCGGTGTCGCGGGCCTGTTCCCAGATACCGAGGAGGCGGGCGGCGAGGGGTTTTACGGTAACCGGCGGAGCCTCGACTTTGACCGTGAAGGGGACTCCGGTGACGGTGCGGCCCCGGGCGGTGAGTGCGATTTTTAGTTTGCCGGGTTTGTCGGGCTGAAAATAAGACCGGAAGGAGTTGTCCAGGGACCAGGAAAACATCATGGGGAGGGTGCGGGTCTGGGAGGGGCCATTGTCCGGGGTGTATTCGAGATTGGCTTCGAAGTTGACCTGGCGGCGGACGGGCTCGCCGGTGAATTCGACGGTGACGGGGACGCTGTCGCCGACGTGGAGAGTGCCAGGGAGGGGGTCGACGGAGAGCTTCACTTCACTGGTGGGTTGTTGAGCGATGCGCTCGAAGACATCGAAGGCGGCTTGGGCGAGGCGGCCGGTGGGGAAGAAACCGACACGCATTTCGCAGGGTTCGGGGGAATCGACGACGGCTTTGTAGACACCGCGAACGGCGCGCGGGAAGTGGATCATGTGGTGGGTGCCCTTCTCCTGAAGGTAGAAGCCGGAGATGCTGACCAGGCCACCGGGGGCGTCGAGGGAGCCGGGGTCATCGGTGACTTGCCAGCCGATGCCGTAGCGGCGGGCTTGATTGGGGTCGAGGGTGAGGCCTTGGGGGATGAGGAGGGTGACCTTGGCGGTGGGGTTCGTGGTGAGGATGTCGATGGTGGCGCCTTCTTCGTCGGCCTGGAGCGGCCATTCGAGGACGCCTTTGCCCTGGCAGGAGGCGGGGCCACGATAGATGGCGGTGGGTTCGCCGGCGGGGGTTGGCATGCCCGGGATGCCACTCACTTCGGGGCGATAGGCTGCGGTGAGTTCGACGATGCGCTGGAGTTCGTCGGGGACGAGTTCAAAGATGTAGTTGCCGGTGGCTTTGAGGTTGCGGAAGCGGATGGAGATGGTTTTGGGGGAGTCGGTATCGGTATCGGCGGAGTCGACGGGAGGGCGGGTTTCGAGCCAGTCGAGGCCGGCATCGGTGGCGCTGGCTTCCGTGATCTGCTTGCCTTGCGGGGTGATGAGCGTGACTTTGACTTTGCGGGTGGGGGACCAGAGGACGAGATCGTCGTTGGGACTGGGGGGATTGGGGACGTTGACGGTGAGTTGCTGCTTTTCGTCGCGCGGGGTGAGGGTGATGCGTTGGAGAGACGATTCCCCGGTCTGCGCCAGAGCGCTGGCGGTGGCCAGAAACAGAAATAGAGGCAGCCTCGGCAAGACTCCCTCTATTATGAACCATGTGCCGGGCGTTGCGGCGCTTACTTTGAGCAGATCACCCAGGCCTGAACGGCACGCGGGCTGCCGTCGGTGTTTTTCATGATGCAGCGCCATTGGAAATTGTTCGTGGATTCGGGGCCGGAGAAATTGACGATGATGTCGTCGGCGGCGGTGTTGAAATCGCGATGGCCGCAGCCGCCTCCGATGGCGATGGGGAAGGTGGACGGACAGCTTACAAAGCGGAGCCCTTGCGTGTTCCCGGCAAGGTCGGTGGTGGAAACGATACGGGTGGTCAGGTTCTGGAGCGTGGCGGGGCCAGCGGGGCCGGTGGGACCGACGGGGCCGACGAAACCCTGGATGCCTTGTGCACCCTGAGCGCCGGTGGGTCCGGCGATGGAAAGTTGGAGCCGGGCAGGTTGGCTGGTAGAGATGCTTTCCTTGCTATCGAGGGTGAGCACGGCGGGTTGTGAGGCATCGGGGCCAATGGCCACACCGAAGGCGGAGTAAGGGGAGGCGACCCAGGTGCGGACCTGATCGGTGATGTCGAATACGACCCAGTTATTGGATGCCGTGATGACGCCGGAGGCGGCGATGGGGGCGCCCTCGGAAGGACGGGTGGAGAAGGTGACGGCGCCTTCGGTGAAGGGAGACTGGAGAGGCAGAACCTGGATTTTTCCCGCTTGGGCGACGCGGTTGACGTAGACGAGGAGTTGGGCTTTGGCGATAGTATTGGGGTTTGTTCCGGCGGGTATGGAGGAGAGATCGAATTGGAGCAGAGCGACGGAACCGTTTCCAACGCTGAGCGTGGGGAGTGCGCCGAAGTTTTGCGTGGGAATAGCCGGCGAGACGTGGGCATCGGCATTGACCATGGCCTGCGTGGCGCCTAAGGGCAATTGCAGCAGGACGGCAACGGTGGCAGGGAGAAGAAGAGTGAGGTGTTTCATGGTGGCTCATTCTGGTAGGCGACAGAAGAGTCGCGATTCCTAAGCCTGGAGCAACAAAAAATTATTAGTTCGCTTTGGCCTTCAGTGGGCGCCTTTGCCCAACAGCACATAGGGAATGGTGCGGAGGAGAATCTTGCCGTCGAGCAGGAGAGACCAGTTGTCGATGTACTGCATGTCCATGCGCATCCAGGTTTCGAAGTCGAGGCGGTCACGGCCCTGGACGGCCCAGAGGCAGGTGAGTCCAGGGCGCATGCGGAGGCGGCGGCGCTGCCAGCGCTGGTAGCGTTCCACTTCTTCCGGGACGGCGGGGCGCGGGCCGACCAGAGACATGTCGCCTTTGACCACGTTCCATAGTTGGGGCCATTCATCGATGGAGAATTTGCGGAGCCAGCGGCCGACGGCGGTCATGCGCGGGTCGTCGGGGATTTTGAAGACTACCTCTTTCTTGTTGAGGTGGGCGAGGCTCGATTTGAGCTCTTCGGCATTCTGCACCATGGAACGGAATTTGTAGAAAACGAAGCGGCGGCCGTTGAGACCGCAGCGGGTTTGGCGGAAGATGGCGGGTCCGCGGGAGGTGGATTTGATGAGGAGAATGATGACGGCCATGACTGGGGCAAGGACGATGAGGGCCGTGGCGGCTACGAGGATGTCGACGATGCGTTTGACGACGAGGCGGACTTCGTCATGCGGAGCGGCGGCGAAGGTGAGCAGCGGGGTTTCGCCGTAACGGTCGAGGTAGACTTCGCTGTTGACGTGGGGGAAGAAATCGACGGCGACGCGGGTGCGGACGCCTTCTTCGTCGCAGAGCAGGAACACGTCTTCGAGGGCGGCGAGGCGTGCGGAGTCTACAGCGAAGAGAATTTCGTCGATGACATCTTTTTCGAGGAGGGAAGGCAGGTTGGCGAGGGAGTAGACGCGGTAGCGGGATTCGAGTTCGATCTCCTCGGGGAAAGTCCTGTCATCGGCGAGGAAGCCAAGGAGGCGAATGCCGTAATCGCGCGAGGCTTCGAGCATGCGGCCGAGGCGGACAGCGCGCTCACCGGTGCCGACGACAACGACATGGTGCGGGGCGGCGAATTCCTTGCGGATGATGCCGACGAGTTTGCCGGCGCGCCAGCGGAAGAGCAGGAGCAGGAACCAGCTATACGCGATGAACAGGCCGAGGAATCCGCGGCTGAGATCGAGGCGGAGCGTGTATTCGAGGAGGACGACGGCGATGCCGCCGAGGCCGCATTGGCGCGTGGCATCGCGCACGATGGTGCGGAGACGGGAGCTATCGAGGCGCTCATAGACACCGAGCCAATAGCCAAGCAGCACCCAGATGAGCGTGGCGAAGCCGAGCAGGAGGGCCTTGATCGGGACCGTGAGTTCGAATTCTTTTTCGAGCGGCAGGTAGAGGCGGGTCAGGTAGGCGGCCTCGAAGGCGAGCGCTGTGAGCGCTACGTCTGAGACTCCGAAGAGGATGCGTGCCTTCCTGTGGTGCCGGCTGTACAGATGGGCCTCCGAGCCTAGGACATGTACATTCCGCCGTTGACGTTGAGGACGTGGCCGGTGATGTAGCCTGCCTCTTCGCCGGCGAGGAACTTGACGGCGGCAGCGACGTCATCGGGGCTGCCCATGCGTTTGAGGGGGATCTGGGCGAGGATGCGCTGCTTCTGCTCATCGTTGAGCACCTGAGTCATGTCGGTGTCGATGAATCCGGGGGCAACGGCATTGACGGTGATGTTGCGGCTGGCCATTTCCTGGGCGAGGGATTTGGTGACTCCGATCAAGCCGGCTTTGGAGGCGACGTAATTGGCCTGGCCGGGATTGCCGGCCTGGGCGACGACGCTGGTGATATTAATGATGCGGCCCCAGCGCTCGCGCATCATTCCAGAGAGGACTTGTTGCATGCAGAGGAAGGCGGCGGTGAGGTTGACCTGGAGGACGGATTCAAAATCGGCGCGCTTCATACGCAGGGCGAGGGTGTCCTTGGTGACGGCGGCGTTGTTGACGAGGATGTGAATGGGACCGGCTTTTTGGGCGGCTTCGGCGAAGACCTGGGGGATGGAGTCGAGGTTGCTGAGATCAAGGGTGACGGGGATGGCTTCGCCTCCGGCGGCTTGTATGGCGGCGGCGGTTTCTTCGAGTTTCGCCATGTCGCGGGCGGCGATGACCACTTTACATCCGGAGGCGGCGAGCGCCATGGCGCAGGCTTTTCCGATTCCCCGGCTTCCGCCGGTGACCAATGCAGTACGTTGAGGCATGAAATGAGTCCTGAAGTTCCATCATAGTAGAAGGAAGCACTTCGCTTAACAATTTATGGCATATACCGATCTGCGCGACTTCATCCAAGCCCTGGAACAGGCGGGCGAGTTGAAACGCATACCGTTTGAAATAGACCCGTACCTGGAGATTACCGAGTTCGCCGACCGGGCGGTGAAGAGCAATGGCCCGGCGCTGTTGTTTGAGAAGCCGAAGGGGTCTTCGGCTCCGGTGCTGATCAATGCGTTTGCTTCGATGAAGCGGATGGAGATCGCGCTGCAGGTGGGGAGCGTGGATGAGGTGGCCCGGCGGATTTCGCAATATTTGGAGATGCGGATGCCGGAAGGGCTGTTGGGCAAGTTCAAGATGCTGCCGATGCTGGCCGAGGTGGGGGCGTTTTTTCCGAAGACGGTTTCGAGCGGGCCTTGCAAGGAGGTGATCCGGCGGGATGGATTTTCGCTGAAGGAATTCCCGGTGCTGCATTGCTGGCCGCAGGACGGCGGTCCGTTCATCACGCTGCCGATGGTGTTTTCGCAGAATCCGGATACGGGAAAGCGGAACTGCGGGATGTACCGGATGCAGGTTTACGATGACCGGACGACGGGGATGCACTGGCAGACGCACAAGCAGGGGGCGGAGCACTACCGGCGTTTGTTGAAAGAAGGCAAGCAGAAGAAGATGCCGGTGTCGGTGGCCATTGGGTGCGATCCGGCGACGATGTATTCGGCGATTCTGCCGCTGCCTCCGGATCTGGATGAGATGATGATTGCCGGGTTCTTGCGTTCGAAGCCGGTGGAGATGGTGAAGTGCGAGACGAACGATATTCTGGTGCCGGCGCAGGCGGAGATTGTGCTGGAAGGCCACGTGGTGTTGGGGGAGATGCGGACGGAGGGTCCGTTTGGGGATCACACGGGGTTTTATTCGCTGGAGGATGAATACCCGGTGTTTCACGTGGAGTGCGTGACGCATCGCAAGAATCCGATCTATGCCACCACGATTGTAGGACCGCCTCCGATGGAGGATTTCTACATGGGGAAGGCGATCGAGCGGATTTTTTTACCGCTGATGCGGCTGCAATTGCCGGAAGTGCGGGATATTGCGATGCCGGCGGAGGGAATTTTCCATAATTTGATATTGGTGGCGATCCGGAAGTCGTATCCGGGGCATGCGCGGAAGGTGATGCATGCGATTTGGGGATTGGGACAGGCGATGTTCAGCAAGTGCATCGTGGTGGTGGATGAGGATGTGGACGTGCAGAACT
>CALFYN010000169.1 GCA_937952345.1 uncultured Acidobacteriota bacterium | reverse complement strand
GTCTCCGCCGCCGCCGTGGAGGAGGAGGAAGACGGGCCATTCGGCAGTGGGCGTATGTCCTTCGGGGAGGAGGACGGCGTAGGGCACGGGGCCGGGCACGAGATCGGAGGGCACTGTGCCCAGCGTGAGTTGCTGGGCGGACAGTGCAAACCGTAGTGCAAGCGCCAGGGTGAGCATCGGCGTTACTTGCGGAAGTGGAAGCGGCGCACGGGCAATGGCATTTCGGAATCCGCGCCCTTGATGCTCTTCCAGATGATTTCGTTGAGGGCGAACATGGGCGTGCGGTCGTATTCAGAGAAGTCCATGGCGAGGCTGGCTCCGGCACCCCAGGCTTGGGCGGTGTTCAGTTGATTGATGTCGATGCGGGGTTTTTCGTGGGTGTAGGGAGTGAGGTCGGGTTTGTCAGTGAAGCTGGCGTACATGGGTGTGGCAGCGGCGTCGTACTGCGTCATGGGCGGGAGGCCGAGGAGGAGTTCCATGGTGCGAAGCATGGAGGAGGTGGTGTAGAGAGTGGAGTCGAGGGCCTTGCGCTTGGTGTAGGGACTGATGATGAGGCCGATGGTGCGGCGGGCATCGACGTGATCGGAGCCGTCCTGAGCGTCGTCTTCGATGATGAAGATGGCTGTTTCTTTCCAGTAAGGGGAGCGGGTGACGCGATCGACGATCATACCGACGGCGTAGTCATTAGAGGCGACGGCGGCACGCGGTGTGGGACGTCCGGGAGAAGTGCCGACGGTGTGGTCTTCGCCGAGGCTCATGACGATGTAGTTGGGAAGGCGCTTGTTGGGATCGGTTTCGTTGAAGTTCTTTTCGTACTCTTCGAATTCCTCAAGGAAGGCTTTGGCGTTGTCGGTGTCGCGCATGCCGGGGAGTTTGTAGTTCGGGCTGACGTGGCCGACGAGTCCGCCGACGCCGGATGCGGCATCCATGTACATGCGTCCGCCGTCGCTGACACGCTGGGCGTACTCGCCGTAGCTGCGATAGGTGAGTCCTTTGCGGGCGGCGAGATCCCAAAGTTGGCCGGAACTGGGGGCGTGCGCGGCAGTGGGGAGAGCCTGAGAAATGCCGCCGTAGTTGGGGGGCCAGAGTTTTTCGTTGAAGTCGGTGGCGTAGGCGGAGTTCGACCAGGAGTGGCCATCGACGCTGACTTCGCCATCGCAATAGAGGTTATCGAGGAGGACGAATTCCTCGGCGATCTTGTGGTGGTTGGGCGTGACGTCGCGGCCGAAGATGGTGATGCGCGGATCGCCGTTGCCTTTGGGTATGTCGCCGAAGACCTGATCGTAGGTGCGGTTCTCTTTGATGATGTAGATGACGTGCTTGATGGGGGAGCCGGCGCCGACTTGGGAGGGGACGATGGAAGCGCCGGTAGTGTTGGGCTTGGCCTGGGAGAGCAGGTCGTCGTGATAGGGGGAGTTTGCCATGGCCTGGCGGGTCCACTCCTTGATCTGGTTTTTGAGGTTGGAGAGTGGGACGACGCCGATGCTGCCGCGCTGGAGGCTTTTGACGCTTCCCTTCCCTGCTTCGCCGGACGCGGCGAGCGGGCTGTGGGGACCACGTTCGTTGGAGTAGCCGCCCATGCCTTTGGATGTGCCTACGAATAGGAATTTGCCGTCCTTGCTGACCTGAAGGGCGGAGGGATACCAGGGCGATGGGATGAAGCCCATGACGTTGGATTCTTCTTCTTCGCCGACGTGGATAACGGCGATGTTGTTGTTGTCGGCGTTGGCGACGTAGAGGAATTTAGCGGATGGATCGAGGGCGAGCGCATTGGGCGTGGAGCCGACGGGCGCCTGCGGGTGCATGGCGGTGTTGATCTTTTCGATGGCACGAAATTTTTTGGTGTCGATGACGTAGACACTGTTCTCATTGCCACAGGCGACGAACAGGCGTCCGTCGGGGGCGATGACCATGTCGTTGGGGTTGTGGCCGACGGCGATGGTGGCGGCGACTTTGTTGGCTTCCAGATCGATGACGCTGATGGAGCGGCTGGCCCAATTGGAGACGAAGAGGCGTTTGGCCTGGGCATCAAGGATGAGGTCGTAGGGGGCGACTTCGACTTTGAATTCGGCGAGACGCTGGCCGGTGTTGGTGTCGAAGGCTACGATGTGGCCGGGGGTGGCGCGCTCGGTGTGGCGATTGGCGGCGTAGAGGATGGGCTTGGAGGGATGGTGGACGAGTCCGGACCAATAGATCTGATTGACGGCGAGGTGGTGCTTGTATTCCTGCACAGGTTTGTCGCTGAGGCGGCCGTTTTGATAGGTGTAGGCGTAGACGGGTGAGGCAGCAGGATCGCGGCGCGAGTTGCCGTTGCCTCCGGAGACGTAGAGGCGTTTGCCATCGGGGGACCAAGCCATGCCGAACCAGGCGGACTTCTGCGGGATGCGCTGGACGATTTCGGATGTGGTGGGATCGACCACGGCGAGGCCGTGCGGGTTGAATCCGGAGTGGAGGCCGACGAGCGCTTTGCCGTCGGGGGCTTGTTGGACGTTGAGTACGTAGTCCGAGGATGGCGTGTGGCGGCCCACGGGCGTGAGCTTCCAGCCGTTGGGAAGTTCGGCTCCGGTGGGCGTGATCTTCGGGGTTTGGGCGGCGAGTGCGAGACTCAGGACAACGAGAAGCGCGTGGCGGATCATGCTTCAGAGTGTATCTGAAACATGTTGCCGAGGGATGACGGTTGTGTTTCTAGGCGAGATCGGTGAGCACGCCGGTGCTGGTGTTGAATTTCTCCAACTCGAGGCCCATGCGCTGGGCGAGCGTGAGGTGGAGATTGGCGAGCGGCGTGTTAGCCGGAAGAACGACGTGGCGTCCGGGCTTCAATCCGCCGGCGCGTCCGGCGACGACGACGGGGAGATTGCGGGTGGTGTGGCCGTTGCCATCGCGGAGTTCGCAGGCGTAGAGCACGATGGAGCGATCGAGGAGCGATGTGCCGCCTTCGTCGATTTGCTTCATGCGTTCGATCAAGTAGGCGTATTGCGAAATGTACCAGCGGCTGACGATGGTGTAGGGGAGTGTGAGTTCGGGCGATTCCTTGTGATGCGAGATGGAGTGGTGATCGCCTTTGACGCCATCGAGGAAGCTGAAGTTCTGGCGGGAGAAGCCGTGGGCCATCATGAGAGTGACGATGCGGGTGGAATCGGTCTGGAGGGCAAGCAGCAGGATGTCCATCATGAGCTTGAGATGGATGTCGCGCTTGGAGGGGATGCCTTCGGGAGGCGGCTCCATTGTGACTTTGGTGAGCGGCTTCCAGCCGGTTTCGGGGGCAGGGGCGAGGGTGCGTTCGACGCGTTGTTCGACATCGCGGACGCTGGTGAGATACTCGTCGAGCTTGCGGCGGTCGGCGGCGCTCACTTTGCGTGAGAGCTTTTTGGAATCTTCGAGGATGCGATCGAGGAGGCTTTTGTTTTCGAGTGCGGACTGGCGGAGGTCTTTCGAGCCGAAGAGGCGATCGAAGACGGCGCGGGGGCTGATTTCGGGATCGACTTTGGTGCTGGGCCCGCTCCAGCTTACGGTGCTGGCGAAGGAGATGGGGAGGTTATTTTCGCCGCCGGCACGGGGTGGTTCGGTGCCGAGTTCGAGCGAGGCGAGGCGGGTTTGCCGGCCGAGTTTCTGGGCGAGGAGTTGATCGATGGAGATGCCCATCTTGGGGACGAAGGCGGGGTCGTTGGCCGTGACCTGGAGAGGAGTACCGGTGAGGACGGCGCTGGTGGCGGCGACGTGTCCCTTGGCGTTGGTGCCAAGGTTGGAAATGATCTGAATGTCTTTGCGGTGGGCGCGGAGCGGTTCGAGGATGGGGGAGAATTCGTAGTCAGCGCCCATGCCCTTGACGTCCCATGCCGGCGGGTAGACGCCGTTGGGCTGGAACAAGGTGACGAAGCGCTTGGGGGCTTCGGCGGCGGAGGTGCGGGCCGGAGTCATTGCTTCGAGATAGGGCAGACCTACGGCGGCGGCCATGCCGCGCAACACTGTTCGCCTGTCGAGTACGCTCATTCGGATTGTTCCTTTACGGCTTGCTGATTTTGAAATGGATAGCTTTGGGCGATTGCGGACACGAGGACAGAGGGACGCCAGCCACCACTTATCAGCTCCTTGGCAATCTTATCTACAGCAGTATCGTCAAAATATCGCAAATCGCGGCCGAGTGCAAAGGAGAGGGCGCGGCCGGCGAGGTTGCGGGCAAAGGCATCCTTGCGGGCAAGGAGGATCTGCTTGAGTTCGACGGGGCCGCGGAATGTTTCGCCGGTGCGAAGGACGCCTTCGGAATCGACGGGCTGGCCGTTGTCTTTGTCGCGCCAGCGGCCGGTGGCGTCGAAGTTTTCGAGGCCGTAGCCGAGGGGATCGATGCGGTTGTGGCAGGAGGCGCACTGCGGGGCTTTGCGATGCATTTCGAAGCGCTGGCGGAGGGTCATTTGCGCGGTTTCTTTCGAAGGCTCGGGGAGGTCGCCGGCGTTGGCGGGCGGCGGCGGGAGTTTTTCGCCGAGCAGGACTTCGAGAATCCACTTGCCGCGAAGGACAGGGCTGGTGCGCACGGGCAGCGATGTCGCGGTGAGCGTGCTGGCCATGCCGACGACTCCACCGCGGCGCGGGTCGGTGAGTTCGACGCGGCGCATTTCCGTGCCGGTGATGCCGGGGATTTGATAATGGCGGGCGAGTTGTTCGTTGAGGAAGGTGTAGCGGGCATCGATCAATTGGAGGAGGCTGGAGTCTTCCTTGAGGATGGAGCGGAAGAAGTGAGCCGATTCATCGAGCATGGATTGGCGGAGAGCGTCATTGAAGAAAGGGAAGGCGGTGCGGTCGGGGCCGCCGGTGCGCGCGAGTTCGCTGAAGCCGAGCCATTGGGAGAAGAACTGATCGACGAAGGAATCGGCTTTGGCGTCTTTCAACATGCGCGCGGCCTGCTGGGCGAGGATGCGAGGCTGGGAGAGTTTCCTGGCGCGGGCGAGTTGGCGGAGTTCTTCATCGGGCATGGATTGCCAAAGGAAATAGGAAAGGCGCGAGGCGAGTTCGTAGTCTGTAAGTTTTTGGGCGGAGTCGCCGGTGGGGCTCGATTCCAGGCGGAAGAGGAAGTTGGGGGAGACGAGGACGGCTTTCAGGGCCGTGCCGATGGCTTCTTCGACGGGGGCTTGATTGGAAGCGGCCTGGGCGTAGATGCGGTGGAGGGAGGATATTTCCGATTTGTCGAGCGGCCGGCGCCATGCCCTGGCGGCGAATTGATCGATGGTGGCGCGGGCGGTTTTGGCGGACAGATTTTCGGCGAAGACGGATTGCGTGCTGCCAGGGGATTGGACGGTGATGGAGTCGAGGGAGAGCACTGCGCCTTGTGCTCCGTTGACGTTGGCGATTTGAGGGCGGGCGTTATAGAAGTGCAGGCTAAGACGGCGGCTGCCGCGTTTGGCGGGGGCTTCGAAGACGTATTGGCCAGGGGTTTCGGCGGTGGCGGTAACGGCGGATTGCCCGACGAATTCGCCATCGAGGCGGACGGTGACGCCGGGGATTCCCTGTTTACCCGGCTTACCCCAGGCCTTTACGGTGAAGCGGTAGACACCGGTGCGCGGGAGTTTCAGGTACTCGTAGATGGTGTTTTGCACCACGGTGACGTCATAGCCGTAGGGCTTCTTGGGCGATCCGGTTTCGGTGTTGCGCATGTTCTCGACTTCGAGCACATGGGTGAAGGGGCCGCGGCTGCGGTAGGCGGCAACGACTTCGTCGACGATGTAGTTTGCGGAGGCGAGGTACTTTTCGATGAGTAGCGGGGAAACGAAGAGGCCTTCGCGGTCGTTGTTGAATCCGCTTTCGCCGGGAGGATCGATGGGGAAGGTATCGGCGGGGCGGAGGTCGATGCCGGTGAGATCGCGAATGGTGTTGTTGTATTCAACGCGATTGAGGCGGGGGAGGGTGACGTGTCCGGCTTTGGGCTTGGCGGAGGCCTCTTTACGGATTTCGGATTCGATCCAGTGAACGATGGATTCGCGCTCTTCGGTGGTGGGCTGGAGGCCGGCAGGCGGCATCTCGTTTTCGCGCACGACGCGGAGCGCTTTGCGGAGGACGATGGGGTTTTGGAGCGTGGATGTGAGGGCGAAATTGATGCCGGCAGTCTGCGCTTGCGCGCCGTGGCAGCGGGCACAGTATTTGTCGAGCAGCGGCTGGATATCGGCCGCGGCGAGCGGGAGAGAGGCGAACAGGAGGAGCGCGCGCATGGGATTACTTCGCAGTGACCGGGCCGGAGGGAGGACCGGGTTGGCGCTCGCGCGCGGGGTCGTGATTGGGGTTGGGCTTCGGAATCTGGGCGTTGGTTTCGCGCAGCCACTCTTCGAGGCGCTTCTTCATGGACGCGGCTTTTTGCGGTTGGGCTGCGGCGAGGTCGTTCTTTTCGCCGATGTCGGATTTGAGATTGTAGAGTTCGACGTGATTGTCTTCGAAGAAGAGGATGAGCTTGTCATCGCCACGGCGGATGGCGGCGGAGGGCTTGCCGAGTTGCGGGCTGTAGTGCGGATAGTGCCAGAAGATTTCGTTTCGTCCGATGTTGGATGCGCCGTGCAGGGCTTTGACGAAGCTCTTGCCGTCGATGTTGCCCATGGTGGTGCCGGCGAGTTCGGCCATGGTTGGTGCGTAGTCAGTGCTGAGGATGGGGACGTGGCTGACGCTGCCGGGCTTGGTGACGCCGGGGAGACGGACGATGGTGGGGACCCGGATGCCGCCTTCGTAGGTGTGGCCTTTGCCGACGCGCAGGGGGAGATTCGAGGTGATGGGGCGTTTCTTCCATTCGAGCGATGTGACGCCACCGTTGTCGGCTGTGAAAACGACCATAGTGTTGGCGGTGAGATTGAGGCGGTCGAGAGTGTCGAGGATGCGGCCGACGCTTTCATCGAGGCTTTCGATCATGGCGGCGTAGTCGGCGTAGTTCTGGGGATTTTTGGGATCTGACTTGGCTTCGTACTTACGGATTTTTTCCGCCTTGGCGTGGATAGGGGTATGGACGGCGAAGTGCGGCAGGTAGAGGAAGAAGGGGCGGGACTTGTTTTCTTCGATGAATTCGATGGCGAGGGTGGTGAGGCGATCGGTGAGGTAGTCGCCTTCCTTGCCTTCGAGATTGATCTTGGTCTTCCATTGGGGATAGAAGAAGTTGGAGGTGGAGCCGGCTTCATCGCCCGCGTGCATGACGTCGAAGCCCTGGTCGGTGGGAAGGAAGCCTTTCGCGCCGAGGTGCCATTTGCCGACGCAGGCTGTGCGGTATCCCTTCTTGCGAAGGACTTCGGCGATGGTGATTTCTTCGAGCGGAAGGGCGAGGCGGGCGTTCGGCTGAATGACCTTGGTGAAGTGAAAGCGATTGCTGGCGCCCTGCAGGTGGCTGGTGAGATGGAGACGGGCGGGATACTTGCCGGTCATGACGGCCGAGCGCGTAGGAGAACAGACGGGGCTGGCCGAATAGCCGTCGGTGAAGATCATGCCGGATTTGGCGAGGCGATCGATGTTCGGGGTTTCGTAGAATTTGCTGCCGTTGTAGGAGGTGTCGGTCCAGCCGTAGTCGTCGGCGAGGATGAAGACGAAGTTGACGGGGGTAGCGGCGGAGGCGGTGGCCGCGGCGGAGAGTGATGCGAGGAAAAGACGGCGCGTGAGCATAATCGCGGATGAGTTTATCACATCAGTTGTTGCAGCTTCATTTTTTTGACATATAATGGCTGCCTCAATCCACTTCTGGGGGGCTAACATGCGAGGTTTTTCGGGTAGATGCATTCCCATCGCAATTGCGATGCTCATCTTGTTGCAGGCAATCTTTGCCCAAGTTGACACTGGAGTTCTTACGGGTGTCGTCAAAGACAACGCCGGGGCGGTGATTGTTGGAGCAAAAGTGACCATTCGCAATATGGGCACAAACGCGCAGGTGGAACTGCTGACGGCAACCAGTGGAAGCTATGTTTCTCCACCGTTTCCATCGGGAAATTACCGGATTGAGGTGTCGCAGCCCGGGTTTCGCACCGCGGCACGATTGGTCCCCCTGAATGTGTCCGAACGTCTTGGCGTCGATTTCGTGATGGAACTGGGGGCGGTGACGGAGACGGTGAACGTACAGGAACTGGCGCCGGTGTTGCAGACGGAAACGACCACGCTTTCGACGCAGCGCAGCGAACAGGAGATCAAATCCATTCCGGTGAACAGCCGTAATTTCGCCGAGTTGGTACGATTCACTCCTGGCGTGGTACCGGGGCAGGCCGTGAAATTGAACCTGGCGCTCTCGCAGCAAAGGGGCAATGTATCGAATGCGGTGAATGGATCCGGATTCGGCGATAATAACTATCTCGTCGATGGATTGCAGAACAACAACAACCATCAGGGGTGGGGGCTGATCAATTATCCGGAATTTGAGGCGTTGGAGCAGTACCGCATTGACACCTCGGTACCGGATGCGCGTTTTGGGCGGTCGGGCGGGACGGTGCAAGTTGGCTACAAGTCCGGCACCAATCAGTTTCACGGCGTGCTGTTTGAGTTTCTGCGAAACTCCACCCTGGATGCGCGGAACTATTTCGCTGTGGGCAGCAAGCCCTCACTGAAGCGAAACATGTTCGGCGGAACGCTGGGGGGGCCGATCAATTCGAAGACGTTCTTTTTTGTGTCCTATGAAGGGCAGCGCAGCCGGCAAGGGCTGACGTTTCTGACCACCGTGCCCAGCGCGGCCATGCGAAACGGAGATTTCGGAGAACTGCTGGCCGGAGCCCGGCCAATCCGAATTTACGACCCATTGACGCAACGGGGCAACGTGCGAGAACTGTTCCCGAACAATGCCATTCCGGCGGCGCGTTTGAATGCTACTTCCCGGCGATTGATTGACTTGTATCCGGCGGCGAACCAGCCAGGCATTGCGGCCAATCATTTATTGAATCCCAGCGACACACGCGATTCCGATCAGGGCAGCGTCAAGATCGACCGGGAGCTGAATTCGGGATCGCGAGCGTATTTCCGGCTGACCCAGGGACGTTCGAACTTCCTCAACACGCGCGCGCTAGGGCCGCAGGCTTCCCCCTACATCGATGTATCCGTGCCGGTAACGCAGGGTGTTCTGAGCCACACGCATGTGATTTCACCACGGCTGATCAACCAGGCGCGTTTCGGCATTTCGCGCGAGCCCATCCGGAGCATTGAGCTCAACGGCGGGACAAGGACGGCGGCGGAGTTCGGCATTCAGAACGTGAACATCGACGAACTCACGCTGGGGCTGCCGGCATTTGCCATCAACGGATTCGAAACGCTTGGCGCGAAGGATAACATTCCCGCCATCATCGTTTCGCAGAACACGGAGTATAGTGACAATCTGGATGCCATTTTCAGCAATCACAGTTTGAAGATGGGTTTCAACGTGGTGTTCCGGCAGACGAATGCACATCAGGCTTCGTTTACGCGAGGCCAGTTTGTGTTCTCGACGCTGTACACGTCAAATCCTGTCGCGCCGGCGAATACGGGCTACGGCGGCGCCGATTTTCTATTAGGAAAGCCGCAGCAAATCAGTGTGAACGGCCTGGTGGGCACGCGCGGGCTACGCCGATCCGATTGGGCGGCTTATATTCAGGACGACTGGAAGGTGACCCAGAGGCTCACGATCAATCTTGGGATGCGATACGAGTTGCCGATGCACTATCCGCAGCGGGAGGTTGCAGGACGCCTGCTGCAGTTCGATATCGAATCCGGATTGCCGGCTCCGGTTGGAACGGGGAAGTATCCGACCGAGAGTGGAGTACCGACGGATAAGAACAATTGGGGACCGCGCGCGGGCTTTGCCTGGCAGGTGGGGAAATCGATGGTCATCCGATCCGCCTATGGCATCTACTATTCGCTGATTCCCGTGCACATTGGTGCGAGCCTTGCATCCAACCCGCCGCTGTTCCTGAACAGCCTGGTGGCGAATAACCAGAACGATTTCGCCGGAGCACGGTCGATTACACAAGGTCCGGAGCGGTCCTCCAATCCGAATACGCCGGGACAAAACCGTACGGGTATCGATCCAAACCTCAAGATTCCGTACATCCAGCAATGGAATTTCTCCGTGCAGCGGCAATTGCCAGGGACACAGCAATTGACTGTGGCTTACGTGGGAACCAAAGGGACCGGGTTGCTGCCGGGAACGGAACAAAACTCCGGGATCAATTTCAACCAGGCGGTCCCGGGCGATGGTGCGGTGAATTCCCGCCGCCGTTGGCCGCAATACGGACAGGTAGCCATCTACCAAAGCCGCGGCAACTCCACCTATCATTCGCTGCAAACGACACTGGTGAAGCGGTGGGCCAATTCCATGCATTACCAACTCGGCTACACATGGGCACACCTGCTGGACGATCGGGATGTGGCGCTGCTGCCCATCACCAATCTCAGTGGGGCGAAAGGAAACGGCGCCACCGATGTCCGGCATCAAATGCGGGCGACTTTCGGATATGAGATTCCGTGGGCCAAGAGGAAGATTTACGGAGGCTGGGAAATTAACACCGCGCTGACGCTCTATAGTGGCTTCCCGTTCTCGGTAAACGCAGGGTCGAATTCTTTGAACATCGGGGAGGGAACGCGTGCCGACCGGCTGCGCGATGGGAATCTGCCGGCTTCGCAGCGCACCATACAGCGCTGGTTCGATCTCGACGCGTTCGCGAATCCGGGCTTCCGCATGTATGGGAATAGCGGCAGGAATGTATTGGTTGGACCAGGCACGAAGGCTCTGGATTTGTCTTTGTTCAAGAACTTCCAGATCCGCGAATCCATGAAGCTGCAGTTCCGGGCCGAGACGTTCAACTTCACGAATACACCACAGTTCAATCAGCCTGTCGGCTCCATCGGCGCCGTGAATTCGGGCCGCATTACGAGTGCGGGAAGTGAACTTACGTTGCAGCGAACGCCGCGGCAGATCCAATTTGCATTGAAGCTGATTTTCTGATGACTCTACTCATTCCGATTCTCTTTAGCGCCTGGTTGAACGGGCAAACCGCGGAAGTGCGGCAATTGAAGGATCCGGTGACAGGCCGTTCGATCACGTGGTATCGCAGTGGGCAACACGAGAACCACCACTACTACGACATTTCGCCGTGGGATCCACAGGAGCGGAGGCTGCTGTATTTTCGTTTCGACGCAAGCGTGACGGAGCGGACGGCGACGGGACGCTATCCGGGGTCGTTGTGGATCCGTAATGTGGACGGCAGCGGAGAGCGACGGGTGGCCACGGGGATCATGGGGAATTATCACACCGGGGCGAATCAGTTCTGGGGGCCGGATGGAGCGTCGGTGTACTACACGGCGGGCGCGGGGACGGATCGGGCGACGTATTTCGTGCATCTGGAGACGGGGAAAACAGGGCGGATTCAGACGCCGGTTCCGGCCAGCAAGATATCGCCGGATTTCCGCACGGTTTCGTGCGTGCGTGGAAGCGATTGGGGGTTGTACGAAATTGCCAGCGGGAAATACGAGAAGCTGGTGACGCTGGAGCGGGCGATCGCGCTGACTCCGAACAAGGATCTGCTGCGCGAGGAGCCATCGTCGCTGCAGAACACGCGCTTCAATCCGCAGGGCGGGCAGGTGCTGATTGTGCATCGCACGAACGAGGATTTTCCACGGCTGGTGGAGATGTTCGTGTACACGATCGCCACGGGGCAACTGAAGTGGGTGGCCGATGGATTGCATCATCCGAACTGGCGGCCGGATGGGAAGGCCTTGCTGTACGTACATCCGGAGCTGCCGGATTACTTCCAGAGCCTGATGGAGGTGGACGTACAGACGGGAAAGAAGACCCGGCTGACAAAGGAGCATGTGCCGGCGGGGCACCCGTCTTATCACCCGACGAAGCCGCATTGGATTGTGACGGATTGCTATGGGGGTCCGATGGGGGACGGGCTGGCGATCATCAACACCAAGACCGGGGAGATGAAGCAACTGGTGACCATTCCGCTGGGGTCGAAGGCAGTGAAGCCGGCCGATGGGAGGTTTCCGTTTCGCAACTGGGGATTGTGGATTCCGCAGCGGCGGTTTTTGAATGAACCGCGTCCGGTGTGGAACAAGGATGGGACGAAGGTGCTGTTTACGTCCGAAGAGAGCGGGCGGCAGAATCTGTACGTGGTGGATACATCGGACTTGCAGTGACGGGATCGGCGGCGCCTAGTTTGAGAAGGACGAGAAGGCGCTGAGCCTGCTGGCAGAATCGGGCGGCGCGTTCGGCGTCTCCCGGTTGTTGGGCGCGAAGCGCGGTGCGCGCCAGTTCCAACTGGTGTGCGATAACAGCCATCAATTGCCGATCGGTCTTGGCGCGCAAGGCGGCAAGTTCGGAAATCCGTGAATCTTCCATTACCTTCAAGACGCGCTCCACAAATAGAAAGACGGTAAAGGATGGCGGATCGTTCGGAGCGTGCGTCGATATTTACATCCCGCTATACTCGCGGACATGAAGCGCCGAAGTTTTCTCGCCACCAGCGCTGCCGCGGCATTCGCGGCGGGGCCCCGCCAATGGCCGTTGGGGATCAATACGTACTGCCTGCGATTCCAGCGCTGGAACGACCGGCAGTTGTTCGATTATTGCGTCAAAGAGAAACTGGAGGCGATCTTCCTGCAGGACTCGATCGATCCGGGCGTGATGGATCCGAAGCATTGGGCGGAGGTGCGGGCTTGGGCAAAGGAACACCGGCTGCATCTGGAAACGGGCGGCGGCGCGATTCTGCCGCGCACGGCGGCGGACAGGCCGAAGATCGTCGCCACCTTGCGAAAGAATATCGAGCGGGCCGTGGCGATGGGTTCGCCGCTTGTGCGGGCGTTGCTGGCAAGCGATCGCTACAGCATGCCCGAAGGCACGGTGGAGCAGCATATGGAGACGGCGATCGGAATCCTGCGCGAGGTACGGACGCAGGCTTTGGATGCGGGGGTAAAGATTGGGATCGAGAATCACAAGGAATTGCAGGCGTGGGAGACGCGGCTGTTGATCGAGACGGCGGGGAAGGAGTTCGTAGGGTCGTACCTGGACACGGGAAATCCAGTGTTTGTGATGGAGGATCCCATGACGACGGTGGAGGAACTGGGTCCGTATGCGGTGACGTTTCATTTGCGGGATTCGGTGGTGTACGAACATCCGGACGGGGTGGCGGTGCAATGGGTGCCGCTGGGGGAAGGCACGGTTGATTTCAAATCGATTGTTGCGCGGGCGGCGGAGATACTGCCGCAGGTGCATATTTACTGCAAGCCGATTACGGCGCGGCCGCCGGTGGTGATTCCGGTGTATTCGGGCGAGTTTTGGAGCAAGTGGTTTCCACGGGGGCGGTCGCGGGATCTGGCGCGGTTTCTGGCGCTGGCGCGGAAGGGGCGGCCTTACGACAAGCCGCATTTGCTGGCGGATGTGAGCGGGGAACGGGAGAAGTACATGGAGGGATTGAAAGTGCAGCAGTTAGAGCACATGAAGCGGAGCCTGGAGTATTGCCGGAAGACGCTCGACTTGGGGCAGCGCTGGCGCAACTAGGAACAAGATAAGTGGGATTAAGTGTTCCCTCGGCCATCCTTAGGGCGACCGCGAAGCTCCGGTAAGGGGTTGTGAGGATTTATGAATTGCCTTTGGGCCGGTACTGTAGAAAGCATAGGACTATAACTGCGGGGAAACACGTTTTCCTCCGCGGTTTGGGACTTGCGCCCGGCGTTAGAGGTGCACTTTCTATGAACCTGATGACCGCAATCGCCGACACCCTGAGTCCAAGGGTGGTGTATCGGGCCAGCATATTGCTGCGGGAACATGAACGCAACACCTGGATGGCGATTGAGCAGTTCATCCCCACGGTGCTGGCGGCAGCGATCCAATTCACACACACCGAGGACGGAGCAGCGGATTTTCTCAACATGCTCGATAGCGGGCACTTAGATGGGAAGATTATCAATGAGCTAGAAGGGTTACTGTCGAACCGGATTGCAGCCTTCGCAATGTTGAATATCGGGGAACGAGCAGCATCGAAGCTGATCGGGGATCCCATGGACGCCGTGGTGGCCGCGGTTGCTGCTGACCTGCAAATCGATGAAAGCGCGGCACGGGAGACGCTGGCCTTGACCACGGTGGTGTTTCTGGAGTTACTGGGGCGGGAGCGGGCGGCCAAGCGGCTGATCTCTTACGATCCCATCGTATTACTGCATCATCACAGGCGGAAGACGGCGCGGGCGTTGCCGGCAGAGGTGGCACGCTACATCGAGTTGTATGAGAATCCGACGAAAGAAGACACACGGCCGATGCCGGTGCGATTCGCCGGGTTCAGTCTAGGTTTCCTGAGACTATTCGGCTAGTACGTTAGTACTTGATCGTACCCGCATTTTGTGGGAGACTGTGCTAGTACTTTTGTTCGTTTATTTCTCTCTCCGGAAACGAAACAGTGCCTATCGAAAGACGCAGGAAACGAGTGCGATGTCCGCGGTGCCAATCGCAGGACGTCTGGAAGTTCGGCCAACATGGCGGCCTGTTCTTATGGATTGCGGAGAAGCTTTCTCTGCACCGGCTGAGCTGCCGTTCGTGCGGGTCGCAATTCTTCACAGGCAAACGGATTTTCCAGACGGCGGGGTAAGCGTCACGGGTGGTTAGTGGCGCGTTTTCTGGCTTGGTTTGGAAGTCTGCTCATCCAACTGTTCGAGCAACTGCATGCGCTCTGAGGGGCTCAGCAGAACGAACTTCGTCTGGAAGTCGTCGGCGCTGAGTTCATCACGCAGCAACAAAGCCAGCAGCGTCTGCACTGGCAGCTTGGTCGAACTGATTTGCACTGTGATCCGAGTATATAGTTCCCACGCGTTTGGGGGTACTAGCAAGAACCCTCAAGTATCGCTCAGGAATCTCATTAAGGTGTAACATACGCGGTGGCCGGCGTCCCGCAATTGCGAGAAAGACCTTAGCATAGAAAGAATGGTGCTTTTCCTTTGGCTGGCGGCGGGGCTTTTGCCGGCGCAATCCATACGGGTGTTGTCGGAGTTCCGGCGCGTGGACGCGAAGGGGGCGATCCTCAGCCAGGACCAAGCGGGGAAGCCGAGGGAGATTCTGTCGCCGGGGCTGATGCGGAACACGTTTTATTCGTTGCGGGTGGTGGTGGATCCACCGAAGGGGAAGTGGTTTCAGTTTGAGGTGGCGCAGAATCCCGAGGGACTGGGGATAACGGTTTACAAGGAATTGCCGGGGACGCAGGGGCGGCTGGAAAAAGTGCAGATGCCGGTACACAAGGTGGGGGAGCGGCTGGAAGTGTACTGGCTGGATTTGTGGATTCCACCACGGGCGCTGGTGCGGCGGATCCGCATTGAAGCGCAACTGCATGATGGGGAGGGGTGGCGGATTGCTCCGATGGAGGTAAGGGTGCTGAAGGGAATCGCACCGCAGGCCAAGCGCAGTGGGGCGGTGTTGCCGGCGTGGGGGGAGCCGGCGGATGCTCCGGCGCGGCAGGCGATCGGCGAGTTTATATGCGATGAGACGCCGAAGCGGGCGCTGCCCTCGCTGACGGTTTCGGGATTGGTGCGCCGCAATGCGCTGCAGGATGTGGCGATCGCGCGGGCGCTGCAATTGCATTGGGGGAAGACGAAGTTGCGGGAAGCGATGGTGCGCGCGGCGGGCGGCGAAGATGTGGAATCGTGGTGCGCCGCGCCGAAGCAGGATTCGCCGGAAGGGCCGGAGTGGTATCTGCGCGTGCGGGATTTTCTGAATCGTGAGGCGTCGCGGTGATGCTGGGGGCTGCGGTTCTGCTGATCGCGAATGTGACTGTGATCGATGGGACGGGGTCGATGCCGGGCGCTCCGCAATCGGTGCTGGTGCGCAATGGGCGGATCGTGGCGATGGGCGAGGTGCGTGCTCCGCGGGATGCCGAAGTGTTGGATGGCACGGGGAAATTTCTCATTCCGGGTCTGTGGGACATGCATACGCATGTGCTGAAGGATGCGGATCGCACGTTCCCCAAACTGCTGGCGGCGGGAGTGACCGGGGTTCGCAACATGCATGTGGAGGCCCCCGAATCGCTGGCAATTGCGGTGCGGGTGCGGGCGGAGGTGGAGCGAGGCACGAGACTAGGGCCGCGCGTAGTGGCCAGCGGTCCGATTGTGGACGGGCCGAATCCGGTATTTGCCGCGTCGATCGGAGTGGGCGATGCGGCGGTGGCGAAGCGTACGGTGCGGATGCTGAAGGCAGGTGGGGCGGATTTCATCAAGGTGTATGACTTGCTGCCGCGCGATGCGTATTTTGCGATTGCGGCGGAGGCCAAGAAGGTGCGGCTGCCGTTTGCCGGGCATGTGCCGATCTGGGTGACAGCGGAAGAAGCCGCGCGAAGCGGGCAGCGTTCGATTGAGCATCTGAGCGGGGTGTTCGAGGCCTGTACGGCGGATGGGAAGTTGGATCGGGAATTGAAGCAGGCGATGAATTTGTGGCCCATTTCGCGGACGATTTCGGCGGTGCAAATGCACGAAGTTGTGCGCAAGGCAGCGGCGACGTACGATGCGGCGATTTGCGAACCGCTGTTTCAGGTGTTTGTGGAGAAGCGGGTGTGGCAATGTCCGACACTGTGCATGCTGGGGAAAGTGCAGAGCGCGGGGATGGCGGTGGTGCGGCAGATGAATGCGGCGGGAGTGGCAATGCTGGCGGGTACGGACGCGGGCAATGAGGGGAGCGAGCCGGGGGTGAGCCTGCATCGCGAACTGGAATTGCTGGTAGAGGCGGGGCTGACTCCGATGGAGGCGCTTCAGTCGGCGACGCGCAATGCAGCGGAGTATTTGGGGAAACAGCAGGAGTGGGGAACAATTGCGAAGGGGCGGGCGGCAGACCTGGTTTTGCTGGAGGCGAATCCGCTCGAGGATATTCGCAACACGCGGCGCATTGCGGCTGTGGTGGTGCGCGGGCGTGTGCTACCGTCTCATCCATGAGATGGTGGATTGCTGTTTTCTTCGCGGCGACGCTGTTTGCGCAGGAACGTTACCGGAAGCCGCCGGAGGCGGTGCTGCGCGTGTTGGATGCTCCGGGGACACCGACGGAATCGCTGAGCCCTTCGCGCACGCACATGCTGATTCTGCGGTCGCGGCGTTATCCACCAATCAGCGAGGTTTCGCAACCGATGTTGCGGCTGGCAGGGATGCGGGTGAATCCGAAAACGAACGGCCCGCATTTGGGCACGGTCTATACAACGATGTCGCTGGTGGAGATTGCCAGCGGGCGGGAAATTCCGCTGACGCTGCCGGCCGAGCCGCGTATCTCGTTGCCACGCTGGAGTCCGGATGGTAAGCGGTTCGCATTCCTGATTACGGGGGCGGACACGATCCGGCTGATGATCGGGGAAGCGGCGACGGGGAAACTGTATATTGTGCCGGAAATTCGCGTGAACGCAGCGTACACGGGGACGGGGTTGCGATCGGGCGGAGATACGGTGCAGTGGATGCCGGACAGCAGGCACTTGCTGGTGAAATCGGTACCGGAGGGACGTGGTGCGGCGCCGGCAGCTCCGGAAGTGCCGGCCGGTCCGAACACGCAGGAGAGTGCGGGGAAGTACTCGCCGGTGCGAACATTTCAGGATTTGCTGACCAGCGCGCACGACATGGATCTGTTCGATTACTACATGACGGCGCAGTTGCGGATGGTGGATGCTGCGTCGGGGAAGTTCGCGGCGTTTGGGGAGAAGGGGATCTACAGCATGATTGAGCCGTCGCCGGACGGGAAGCAGGTGCTGTACCAGAAGATCCAGCGGCCTTATTCCTTTCTGCATACGGCGGGGTCGTTCCCGAAGGAGATTGGCGTGTGGGATGCGAGCGGGCGGGTGACGGCGAAATTGTTCTCGCGCCCGCTGGAGGACGCTGTTCCGATTGAAGGCGTAGCGACGGGGCCTCGGAGTATGGCATGGCGGCCGGATGAAGCCGCGACGCTGTTTTGGGTGGAAGCATTGGATGAAGGCAATCCGAAGCGCAAGGTGGAGAATCGCGACCGGCTGATGACATGGAAGGCTCCGTTTCAGGGGCAGCCGGCGGAATGGACTCGCGTGAAGAACCGCTTCGCGGCGGTGGATTGGGGCAAGGGGTTTGCACTGGTGCGCGATACGGAACGGGAGCGGCGCTGGGTGACGACGACGGTGCTTTCGCTGCGTGATGACGGCGTTGCGCCGAAGACGATTTTCAGCCGCAGTAGCCAGGACAAGTATCGCGATCCAGGCGTGCCGATGGAAGAGACGTTGCCCAACGGGCAGCGCGTGCTGATTCAGGATGGGGACGATATTTTTCTGAATGGAGACGGGGCGACGCCAACGGGGGCGCGTCCGTTCTTGGACCGGTACAACGTTCGCACGGGCGAGACGAAGCGGGTGTTTCGGAGCGGAGAGAAAGGTCATGAGAAGGTGCTGGCGCTGCTGGCGCGCGATGGATCGCGGTTTCTGACGGAGCGGGAGAGTCCGACGGTGCCGCCGAATTATTTCGTGCGCGGGGTGGATGGGACGGCGCGGGCGTTGACGGACTATCGCGATCCGGTGCCGGAACTGCGGAAGATTCGCAAGCAACTGGTGAAGTACAAGCGGCCCGATGGCGTGGATCTTTCTTTCACGCTGTACCTGCCTCCGGATTACAAGGAAGGGACGCGGCTGCCGACGGTGGTGTGGGCCTATCCGCGCGAATTCACGGATGCATCGGTGGCGGGGCAATTCGGTGGATCGACGGAGCGGTTCACGACGCTGAGCGGGCCGACGCATTTGTTCTTCCTGCTGGCGGGATATGCGGTGCTGGATGATGCGTCGATGCCGGTAGTGGGTCCACCGGAGACCGTGAACAATACGTACGTGGAACAGATTGTGGCGAGCGCCAAGGCGGCCATCGACAAGGCTGCGGAGATGGGTGTGACCGATCCGCTGCGCGTCGGCGTGGGCGGGCATAGCTATGGGGCGTTCATGACGGCGAATCTGCTGGCGCATTCGGATTTGTTTCGCGCGGGCGTGGCACGCAGCGGGGCATACAACCGCACGCTGACACCGTTTGGTTTTCAGGCGGAGCGGCGCACGTTTTGGGAAGCGCAGCCGATTTATATGAAGATGTCGCCGTTCATGGTGGCGGATAAGATCAAAGAGCCGCTGCTGTTGATTCATGGAGAGGCGGATAACAATCCGGGGACGTTCCCCGTTCAATCCGACCGCATGTATCAGGCGGTGCGCGGCAACGGCGGCACGGTGCGGCTGGTGTTTCTGCCGCATGAATCGCATGGCTATGTGGGTCGGGAATCAGTGGAGCATACGCTGGCGGAGATGATGGAATGGTTCGACAAACACGTCAAAAACGCGCGGTAGTGTTTTTGTTTTGCGCTGCCGCGGCGCTGGCGCAGAACATGCGGCCGGAGGCGGAGCAGAAACTGCTGCGCGAGATCTACAAAGAGATGGTGGAGCACAACACGAGCTACACCACGGGGCAGACTACGGCCGCGGCGGAGGCTGTGGCGAAACGGTTCCGCGAGGCGGGATTTGCGGCGGAGGATATTCACGTCGATGGCGCGGGCGCACACAAGAAGAACGTTGTGGTGCGGTATCGAGGAACGGGGGCGAAGAAGCCGCTGTTGTTGTTAGGGCATCTGGATGTGGTGGAGGCGAAGCGCTCGGATTGGGAGCATGATCCGTTTGTACTGCGCGAGGAGGGCGGATATTTCTATGGGCGCGGCACGGGTGATGACAAGGCACAGTCATCGATCTGGGTAGCGAATCTCCTGCAGTTCCGGAAGGAAGGGTGGAAGCCGGAACGCGATTTGATTCTCGCGCTAACGGCGGATGAAGAGGGATGGGGGAAGTATAACGGGGTGTCGTGGCTGTTGCAGAATCACCGCGATTGGATTGATGCGGAGTTTTGCGTGAATGAAGGCGGCTGGGGCGAGATGAGCCAGGGCCGCAAGCTGATGAATCAGATTCAGGTAGCCGAGAAAACGTTCGCGACATTCCGGGTGGAGGTGCGAAATCCCGGCGGACACAGTTCGGTTCCGGTGAAGGAGAACGCGATTTACAGGCTGGCCCGGGCGATTGAGAAGGTGTCGCAAATCGAATTTCCGGCGAAGCTGAACGATGTGACGCGCGGGTATTTTGAGAGCATGGCGAATCTGTATGACGGCTCGCTGCGGGCGGATTTGATGAATGTGACGCGGGGTGATGCCGCGGCCATCGCGCGCGTGTCGGCGCATTCGCCTGCATGGAATGCGATGTTGCGGACTACCTGTGTGGCAACAATGCTGGATGGCGGGCACGCCGAGAATGCGCTGCCGCAGACGGCGGGCGTGCTGGTGAATTGCCGCGTGCTGCCGGATGAGAGCGTGGCTTCGGTGGAGGAAACGCTGCGGCGGACGATTGGCGATGCGCAGGTGCGAATCGGGTTCTATCGCGAGGAGCCGACGCAGGGTCCGGCTTCGCCGATGCGCGAGGACGTGATGCAGGCCACGCGCAAGGTGACGGCATCGATGTGGCCTGGAGTGCCGGTGGTGCCGATCATGGTGATGGGCGGATCGGACGGCATGTTCCTGCGCAAGGCAGGCATTCCGACGTACGGCATCATGGGGCTGTTTCTGGATCGCGATGATCTGCGATTTCACGGATTGAATGAGCGCATCGGAGTGAAGGAATTCTACGAGGCGCAGGATTTTCTCTACCGGCTGGTGAAGGAACTGGCGAGGTAGCCCGCTTACGCTTTCGCGCGCAGGTAGAAATAAACGGGAACGCCGAGCAGCACGATGCCGAGGCCAGGCCATGTGGTGGCGGGGCGATAGGCGAATAGAACAATCAGGATGACGGACGCGCCGAGGATGTAGAGCGCGGGAATGACCGGATAGCCGAAGGCTTTGTAGGGGCGTTCGGCCTCAGGGCGCGTGATGCGGAGGCGAAAGATGCCGGCGACGGTGAGGATGTAGAAGATCAGCGCGGCGGAGATGACGTAGTCGAGCAGGTTACCGTAGAGATTGCCGTAGCTATTGGTGTCGACGTTGTAGGTGCGCGGCAGAACGAGCATGACGGACCAGAGGCCTTGCACGACGAGCGCCCATCCGGGAACGTGGGTTTTGCTGAGTTGCCCTGCCTGCGCGAAGAACAGCTTGTCGCGGGCCATGGCGTAGTAAGCGCGTGCGCCAGCGAGAATCAGGCCGTTGATGCAGCCGAAGGTGGAGATCATGATGGCGACGGCCATCATCAGCGTGCCGGCGCCGGGGAAGATTTTCTGCAAGGTGGCCGTTGCCACGCGGTCGGATGGGGCGTTCTGAATTTCGGCGAGCGGAAGCGTGACGAGATAGGCGACGTTGGCTAACAGATACAGCGTGATGACGAGGCCGGTGCCGAGAGCCAGCGACAGCGGGATGTTGCGTTTGGGATTGATCACTTCGCCGGCCGTGAACGTGATGTTGTTCCAGGCATCGGCGGAGAAAAGCGCGCCGGTTTGCGAGACGCAGATGGCGATGAACAACCCGAAGGCTGAGATGGCAGAGACGCCGGACACGATATCGACGGCGTTGCGCGCGGTCCAGAGATTGCCGAAGTTGTCGCTGACGGCGGTACTGTTCCAACCCATGAAGAGGCCGAGTCCGATGAGCACGAAGAGCGATCCGGTCTTGGCCGTCGTGAACACGTTCTGCACGATCTTGCCGTATTGCAGGCCTTTCGTGTTGGTCCAGGTGAGGAATACGATGACCAGGATGCCGAGTAATTGCGCCGTGGATAGCGATACGGCGTAGCCCGGACTGATGTGCAGCGGCGGAATGAGATAGTTTGATTCGGAGATGGTGGGAAGCAGCAGGCCGGTGAATCGGGCGAAGGCGACCGCAACAGCGGCAATGGTTCCTGTTTGAATGACGAGGAAGAGAGTCCAGCCGTAGAGGAAGCCCCAAAGCGGTGAGAACGCTTCGCGGAGGTAGACGTACTGGCCGCCGGCGCGAGGCATCATGGCGGCGAGTTCGCCGTAGGAGAGCGCGCCCGTTACGGTGAGGAGGCCCGCCACCAGCCATACCACCAACAGCCAACCGGCGCTGCCGACTTGGCGCGCCGCTTCCGCGGATACGATGAAGATGCCCGAGCCGATCATCGACCCGACGACGATCATCGTCGAATCGAGAAGGCCGAGCCTGCGCTCGAATTCATTGTCTGTGTGGGCGGGAGCATCCACGGTCCGCGGTAGGGCCATGGATTAGATGGTATCAGCCCAAGTCCGCAATCGACTGTTCGAGTTGGGGCAGCGCGCCGGAGAAAAAATGATCGTGGCCGTCGAGCCAGTGGAACTGCTTTTCGCCGGGGAGCGATTCGTAGAAGTGGAAGGCGGCCTCCGGGGAACAGATGGCATCGTTGCGGCTGTGCAGAAAGATGCGGGGGATTGGCGAGGGGAGCAGATCTTCGGCGTGGGCGTACTGCGGGGGGAAACCGACGGCGACGGCACGGCGCGCGTCGTTGCAGTCCACTGCCATCTTCAGGACAACACGCGAGCCGAAGCTGAATCCGGCGATGGTGTAGGGCAGTTGCGGATAGCGCTCGCGCAAGAGGCTGAGCGCGGCATGCGCATCGGACACCTCGCCGATGCCATGGCCGTGCTCGCCTTCACTCAAATTGACGCCGCGGAAGTTGAATCGCAGAACCACGTGGCCGGAACGGCGGAATCCGCGCGCCATGCGGTAGACCACTTTGTTGTGCATGGTGCCGCCGTGCAGCGGATGCGGATGACAGACGAGAGCGGCGAATGCCGGTTCGCGATCCTCCGGCTCTTCGAGCAAGGCTTCGAGTCTGCCCGCCGGGCCATTAATCAACAGCGATTCAATGCGGCGCGCCACGGTCTAGTTGGAGCGGTAATTGGTGAACTGCATGTCGATGCCGAAGTCGTGGCCGCGCAGCAGAGTGATGATTTCCTGCAAGGTGTCGCGGTCTTTGCCGGTCACGCGGACCATGTCGCCCTGGATGGACGCCTGGACCTTCTTCTTGCTTTCCTTGATGGCCTTCACGATCTCGCGTGCTTTCTCGGTGGAAATTCCTTGCTGCAGCGTGATCTCCTGGCGCACAGTGGAACCGGCGGCCTGCTGCACTTCCCCGTACTGGAGCCCTTTCAACGGCACCTTGCGCTTCACCAGTTTGCCTTCGAGGATTTCCACCACGGCCTTCAGCTTGAACTCATCCTTGCTGGCGAGGGTGATCTTCTTATCCTTTTCATTGAGCACGATCTCAGACTTGCTGTCCTTGAGATCGTAGCGCGTGATGATCTCTTTGCTCGCCTGATTGATGGCGTTGACCACTTCGGGCATCTCGATTACGGAAACGATGTCAAAAGAATTCTCGGGCATTGTTTTTTCTATTTTAGTTTCTTCAGGGCGATCAATACGTGGAGGGTGATCTCATCGATGATGGCGGGCAGAGCGGCATCGAGTGCCAGGGTGACGGCGGCGCGGACTCGCTGCTCCGTATCGGAGGTGAGCTCGATGGGAGCGGGCGCGGCGTCGGCTGACGGATCCGGCTCGGGTTCGAGTTGGTGCGGAGGGGTGGAATCCTGATTGCGCGCCGAACGTGCGGCGTCGGCCAGCGGGCGGATGGTATCCACCACCACTGAGGCTTCGAACGGTTTCTTGAGCAGTGCGTCGCTGCCGGCGCTGGATGCCTCGGTTTCATCGAGCGGTTCCAGCACCCCGGCGGTCAGCACAACGCGCACGTGCCGGAATTTGGGATTGCCTTTCACATCGCGGCAGATATCGAAGCCGGAACGCTTCGGAAGGAATGCATCGGCGACGATGACGTCGGGATTCACGTCGTCGAGGCGCGACATGGCTGTTTCCCCGTCGGTAACGGAGACGACTTCGAAACCTTCTTCGCGCAAAATCCTCTCGCCCATGCGCTGGGCATGAGGGCTATCATCGGCGAGCAGGATGCGGCTCATTATTTCTTGTTCGATTTCTTCTGGCCTTTCTTCTGCTGGGCCGCGGGCGTCTGTTTCGGATCCTGA
>CALFYN010000168.1 GCA_937952345.1 uncultured Acidobacteriota bacterium | reverse complement strand
CGACGTCCCCCAACGCAAGCTCATCCATGAAGCCGAACTCAGAATCCTCGGCTTCACCAAGGAACGCCACGTCCGCCATCACGATCGCCACGTCGGCGATATCAAAGCCTTTACCATCATTGCTCCCATGGAGGGCATGGTGGCCATGTCCAGCGTCTACCGTGGCGGTGGCGAAAGCCAGCAGATCCAGCAGGGGGATCAATTGAACCCCGGCACGCCCCTCGCCAAGATCGTCAATCCCAGCAGCATGCAGGTGGAAGGCAACATCAACCAGGCCGAAAGCACCGAACTCCGCATCGGCCAGCGCGCCACCGTCGGCCTTGACGCATTCCCCGATTTGCGCATGAAAGGCAAAGTCTACAGCCAGGGCGCTCTCGCCACCGGCGGCCGTTCCCAAAGCTTCTACATCCGCAACATCCCTGTCAAACTCATGATCGAGGGAACCGATGCCCGCATCATCCCGGACCTTTCCGCCTGGGCCGATGTCGTCGTCGAGGAAAAGGACAAAGCGACCCTCATCCCCATCAACGCTGTCCACCAGGAAGGCGGCAAGAACATCGTCTATGTCCGCCAGGGCCAGCAGTGGGCAAAGCGCGAAGTCGCTCTCGGCTCCGCCAATAACACCCACGTCATCGCCCAATCCGGAGTCAGCGAAGGCGACGAACTCCGCCTGCAATAACCCAGGGATTAGCTCCGCAAGACTTCCCGGACTTTGCGCAGCAGCAGGCTTCGCGTGAACGGTTTGTGTAATGTCGCGGAGGCCCCCAACACTTGCGCCGCTCGCAGGAATTGCCCTCCAAACGCACCCGACATAGCCACGATCCGCGGCCTTGCCCCGCCTCTCCGCAACTCCATAATCGTCTCCAATCCTTCTCCGTCTGGCATCACCAAGTCCACAACCACCAGATCCGGACCATTCACACTGCGCTCCAGCACTTCTCTCCCGTTTTCCGCTGTTTCCACAAGGTATCCCGCGCTCAACAGGGCATCCGAGCAGAATCGCCGCACGTCCTCGTCGTCATCACCCACAATCACACGGATGTTCTCTTTCCGATGCCGCAGGGCCTCCCGTACCTTCGCCACCAGCGCCTGCGCCGTGTATGGCTTTCCCAGGTAGTCCCCCAGTTCCTTCACCTGTTCCGCCACGGCGGCATCCTCGCCCGCGTACCCGGAAACAAACAGCGCCCCGGTGTACGGAAATACCTCCCGCAGACTCGCCGCCAGCGCGATTCCATTCTGCCCTGGCAAGATGATATCGGTCAGAAGCAAATCGAATGCGCCCCGCGACTCGTGGGCCAGCGCGATGGCCTCCTCCGCCGTCGCCGCTTCAATCACGGAATACCCCGCCGCAACCAAGATCCGTTTCGTTAGCCCGCGCACTCCCGCTACGTCTTCCACCAGCAGAATCGTCTCTTCGCCTCGCTCGCCGGTTTCCGCCGCCACGGCAACCTTCTCGTCCTCTTGCGCCGCCGCCAATTCCGGCAGGTAAATCGAAAATGCCGCCCCATTCCCAGGACTGCTCTCCACGGAAACATAGCCGCCGCTCTGCTTGACGATGCCATACACCGTTGGCAGTCCCAAACCGGTTCCCCGGCCCGGCGGCTTCGTCGTGAAAAAGGGCTCGAATATTCGTTGCTGCACCTCTTCAGTCATTCCGATCCCGCTATCGGAGACACGCAAGCAGACATACTGCGTCCCAGGCTCCGCCTCATACGACTGCCCCTCCGTTGCCCGCACCTCGATTCGCAACTCTCCTCCCTGCGGCATCGCGTCCCTGGCGTTCAGTACCAGGTTCATGATCACCTGCTCCAGTTGCGATGCATCCGCCATGACCCGCACCGGCGTTGTATCCATCTCCACGCCGATCTGAATGTTCTCCGGCAGTAGCCGCCGGCTGAATTCCGCCAGTTCCCTGGCCGTTTGCTTTAAATCCACAGCCCGGTGCTCCACAATCTGGCTACGGCTGAACAGCAGCAGTTTCTTCGTCAACTGTGCCGCTTTCGCTCCCGCCTCTGCGATGAACCGCACCGGCCCCCGTACTTCCTCCGCCAGACCTGCCTCCGTCTGCAACAAATCGCAATAGCCGTTGATTACCGTCAGCAGATTGTTGAAATCGTGCGCGATGCCCCCCGCCATCAGCCCGATCGCTTCCATCTTCTGCGAATGCTGCAACTGCCGCTCCAACAACCTCTTCTCCGTGATATCTTCTTTAACCGCGACAAAGTGCCGGATCTCCCCACTCGCATCGCGCACCGGCGAAATCGAGGCGTGTTCCATATACGTGGAACCATCCTTGCGCCGGTT
>CALFYN010000167.1 GCA_937952345.1 uncultured Acidobacteriota bacterium | reverse complement strand
GGTGACGAGTGGCCCAGCCGGGGGCGTGGGACGGCAGGTCCCACTGTTCGGGGGCCATCTGCTGGAGCACTGCGGCCAGGGCACGGTGCTCGGCTTCGAGGTCATCGATGATCTGGGAAACGAGATTGGTCACGCGCGGGAATCTACCAGTTTTGGCGACGAGGGATGAGGTATGGGGCATGAGGAGCGGGCGATTACTCCCGGAAGCGCCATCCATGGAGGCCGCGGATCTGGCGGATTTCGCCAAGGTGGACCCAGCCGTGATTGAGGCAGCCGGTCGTCAGGAGATCGGCGAGGCGCCATTCGGTGGTCCAGGGGAGCGCCTCCTCGAGGCGGGTGGCGGGCAGGGCGGCAAGGGCGGCATCGGTCTGGCGCCAGACTTCAGCGGCGTATTCGAGGAGGAGCGGGAGCGGGTAGTGGAAGGCATCGAGTCGCGCCGCATCGAGGCCGGTGCCCTGTTCGCGTTCGTCCATGCCGAATCGTGCGAACCAGCGGTCGCGGGACCAGAGTTCGGGTGCCCCGAGCACGGACTGGCAGATGACGGTGTCTTCATCGCGGACGAGGTGCCAGAGGAGGAAGCCGATGTGGTTCACACCCGGCGCGGGTTGGGCAAAGAGATCGGCTTCGGAGAGGCCCGCGACATCCTCGGCGACCTCCTTGTGGAGGCCCGCGAAGGCGAGGCGGAGGAGCGCTGGCGCATCCATCCCGCGCAGGAAAGCAGAACGGGGCTCCCGTGGGAAGCCCCGTGCTTGATTCGCAGGTTGGAGGACTTTAGTCCTTCGAGCAGGAGAGGACGGGGTCGTAGTCGGGGATATCGGTGATTTTTTCGGTGGGCTGGATCCAGGCGACCTTGCCATCCTTGCCGACGACGACAACAACGCGGTTGGCGATGCCGCGCGGCTCGATGACGACGCCGTACTTGCGGGCGGTATCACCGAGGGGGTGGAAGTCGCTCAGGATCGGGAAATCGACGCCGAGTTCCTTCTTCCAGGCGGCCTGTGCCCATGCGCCATCGCTGGAGATGACAACGGGCACGGCGCCCTGGGAGGCGAACTCGGAGCGCTTCTGCTCGATGAGCGGGAGCTGGTTGCTGCAGACGGGCGAGAAGGCGGCGGGGACGAAGTTGATGATGACGGCGTTCTTTCCCTTGTAGTCGGAGAGCTTGAATTTGTCGCCGGTAGGGCTCGCGGGGAGTTCGAAATCGGGGGCGTCGTCGCCGACCTTCAGGGTGGCAGTTTCGGACACGGGCAGGTACCTCGGAGAAAGTTGGTGAGGCAACGATCGTAGCAGGAGATACCCGGGGAGGACGAATCCCGGGGTTGCGTTGCTCCAGCCCGGGTGGGACGGCCGCGGCATCGACCTGCGTGGCGTTGCAACTTTCTCGCAGTTTGCTGGCCGGGGAACTCCGGGTTCGACGGTTCCCGCGAGGCGGGAGGGTTGCTCAGGTTCGCGCGGGACGGAGGAGGCGCGCTCGAGCGCATTGCGAATTGATCGCAGGCGAGTAATCGGAACATTTCGAACCGGTTGGGAGG
>CALFYN010000166.1 GCA_937952345.1 uncultured Acidobacteriota bacterium | reverse complement strand
CGTCTACGTCGCGGACCGCGAAAACGGCCGCATCCAGCGCTTCACGCTCGATGGCAAATTCCTCGGACTCTGGTCCAACCTCGGCAAGACGTTCTCCCTCTCCATCCAAAACAAAGCTCTCTGGATCGGCACCCAACCCCGCAACGAACCCAACGGAGCCCCCGGCTGGCTCATGAAAATCGACCGCAATTCCGGCAAAATCCTCGGCCTCGTCGAATCCACCGGCCACCACTCCATCGCCGTTACTCCGAACGAAGAACTCCTCACTGGCACCCGCCCGGACAAAGTCCTCTGGTTCAGACCCACCCGCTAGATTCAATCCAATTCAAACGCCACTCCACCGCGCTTCATCCGCATTCTGTTCGATGATCGCCACGTCGCGCTCGTCCCGCTTCCGCTGTGTGAACTCCGTCAGATACGCTTCCGCCGCCCGCTCCAGCAACGCTGACCGGTTCTTGTCCACTCGATCGAACCGGGATCGGCTTACCACTGCTCGCCACCCCGAGGCGATCCCCAATCGGTCTCGCCGTGCCGGTTGTGCGGCGTAATCTTCTCCACCAGCGCATCCAGGGAATAGACGGGCCGCGCGGCCCGGATCACTGTTGCTCCGTCCTGTTCTGGCGCCTCTACCACGTCGCCTTCACCACTTCGTACTTCCTGCGCCACCGTTTTCGGAATTCGCATAACTTGCCTCACACCGGCAACACCAACCGAGCCTCACACCCCCGTGCCCCCTCCCGATTCCCCAGCCCCAGCGATCCCCCATGCGCCTCCGCAATCTGCCGGCACAGCACCAATCCAATCCCGCTCCCGCCCGGTTTCGTCGTGAAAAACGGCACAAACAAATTCCCCGTATTCGACAACCCCGGCCCCTCATCCACCACCACCACCACCACCTGCGAAGCCCCCACTTCCCACCGCACACAAACCCCGCCCTCCGTCTCCAGCGCCGCATCCACCGCATTCCGAATCAAATTGATCAGCAATTGTTCCAACTGATCGCTATCCCCCTGCACCACCCCCGGAGGCCCCTCCTCCACCCGCACCGCCATCCGCGTCTCCAACCCCGCCACCCGCTGCACCAGCCTCCCGATCTCCACCGGAGCCAACTGCGGCCGCGGCAACTTCGCCAACCGCGCATACGCCCCCATGAACCGGCTCAGCGCCTCGCTCCGCGATCGAATAATCGCCAGCCCCCGCTTCATGTCATCCTGCCAGTCCTCGGGCAATTCCTCCCGCCCCACCATGCTCTCCAAACTCCCCGCAATCGACTTAATCGGCGTCAGCGAATTATTCAGCTCATGCCCCAGCACCCGCACAATCCGCTGCCACGCCTGCAATTCCTCCTCCCGTAACGGACGCGTCAAATCCGTCACCACCAGCAACTGATGCGGCAACCCACCCTCGCGAAAGCTCGCCCGGTTAATCCCCCATCGCCCCATCCCGCCCGGAAACGCCCGCTGCCGCGTCTGCGCATGTTCCCCTTCCAGGCAATCGGCCAACCCCAGCGCCTCCGCCTGCAATCCCAACAGCCGTTCCCCAGGCTGCGCCAGCAATCGCTCCCCAGCCCGATTCACCAGCCGCAGCCGGTGCTCCTGATCGAACGCAAACACCGCGACATTGATCTCCTCCATCACCTTCCGCAACAGCGTCGTCGCCTCCAACGCCCCCAGCCGCTGCGCCCGCAGCGTCGCCGCCATCGCATTCACCTGCTGCATCACTTCCGACAGCGAATCCCCATCGCGAGCCCCCCGCGCCCGTATCGAATAATCGCCCTCGCGCATCGCCTCCAATAAATTCGCCAGCGTCCGCAACGGCGATGCCACTTTCTCCCGCACGGAAACCGCAAATCCCCACCAGCACCCCACCACCAGCGCCGTCAGCGTCCACTGCACCTTCGGGCTGTGCTCCTCGAACCACAGCACTGCCAATGCCACTATCAGCGCCGGCAATCCCGACGCCAGCGCCGTCAGCAATACCCGGATTTCATGCAGCGCAAGCCATCTGCGCAGTGGTTCGAAAAGCGTCACAACCCGTAGCGTTGCAGGCGGCGATACAGCGCGCTCCGGCTCAAGCCCAGCGCCTTCGCCGCATGACTCACGTTGCCAGAATACCGCGACAGCGCCTTGCGAATGAGGAAGCTCTCCACTTCCTCCAGACTCATGTCCTCCAGCCGTGGCGAGCCCTCATGCGCCGTCCGCAACGCCAGATCCCCCGCCGTGATCTGATTCCCCGTCGCCATCAGCACCGCGCGCTCCACCACGTGATTCAACTCGCGCACGTTCCCCTGCCACGCTCCACCCAGCAATGCCTGCATCGCGCCGGCATCGAAGCCCAGCAACTGCTTCCGGTACCGCTGCGCATGCTGCCGTAGAAAATGCATCGCCAGCAGCGGAATGTCCTCGCGCCGCTCGCGCAACGGTGGCAGATGCACCTCGATCGTATTCAGCCGGAACAACAGATCCTGCCGGAACCGCCCCTGCGCCACTTCCTCATGCACCCGCGCATTCGTCGCCGAAATCACCCGCACATCCACCCGCTTCGTCCGCGACGACCCCACCCGCTCCATCTCCCCGATTTCCAGCACCCGCAGCAGCTTCGATTGCAAATTCATCGGCACGTTTGCAATCTCATCCAAGAACAGCGTTCCACCATCCGCCAATTCAAATCGCCCCACGCGATCCATCTTCGCGTCCGTGAACGCCCCCTTCACGTGCCCGAACAATTCGCTCTCGAACACGCCTTCCGCCAGCCCGCCCGCGTTCACCGTCACCATCGGCTTCGATGCCCGCAGCGACACCGCGTGCAGTGTCCGCGCCACCACTTCCTTCCCCGTCCCTGGCTCGCCCGTAATCAGCACGTTCGCATCCGACGGCCCCACCCGCGCAATAATCTGCAGCACCGGTTGCATCGCCGGCGACTCCGCAATCAGCGATGGTACGCCATCCGTCCGCAGCAGTCGGTTCTCCGCCTCCAGTTGAAAGCTCTTCTTCAGCGCCTGGTGCAATTCGATCTGCGTCCGCACAATCGTCAGCAGCCGCGCGTTTTCCCACGGCTTCTGCACGAAATCCCGAGCCCCCCGCCGCATCGCCTCCACTGCCACGTCCACGCTGCCCCACGCCGTCATCACCACCACCGGAAGCGTCGGGTCAATCGACTGGATCTTCGTCAGCAAATCCAGCCCCTCCTGCCCCGAAGTGGTATCGCGCGTATAGTTCAAATCCATCAGCACCAGGTCAAACTCGCGCGATTCTATCGCCGTCACAATCGACCCGGGCGATGTCGCCGCGTCAATCTGGTATCCCTCCACCTTCAGCAGCAGCCGCAGCGCTTCCAGCACGTCCAACTGATCGTCGGCGATCAGCACGCGAGCCTTGTGTGTGGACACAGTCTTCACTCTGTCCATGGTATCCGTCGCCGTCATTAGGATGCCCGCCGGATCCGAATGCTTCCATTCACCGTGTGCAGCTTCAATTCTTTCCCTCCATTCCCAATCGTCGCGTCCAACTGCCGACGGTCGATCCGTCCGCGAACCGTCAGCGGAAAGTCCGATTCAATCTCCCCGTTCGTCACCCGCGCATCCACCGCCGCACCCGCTCCCTCCGGCAGCCGCAACGTGATCCCGCCATTCACCGTCTTCGCCTCTACGCTCCCCTGCGCTTCCACCACAATGTTGCCGTTCACGGTCTCCGCTTTCACGTCCTCGCTCATCCGCCGCGCCTCCACATTTCCATTCACCGTCTTCGCCACCAGCCGCACCCCTCGCGGCAACTCGATATCGAACTCCACCCGCACATCGTTATTCCGCACATTCATCCGGCCTCCGCCGCCCGCCGCACACTCATTCGGACGCCCGTCCGCGCTCGGATACACCGCGCACACCGTCACTCCGCCCGCATGCGGCACCACCGCAATCCGCACCCCGTTCGGATCGTCCCGCCGCCCCTCCCGCAGAGCCTTCACCGAAACCCCAGCCCCGCTGCCTTCCACCTCGCGCACCGGCCCGTTCACGCACTTCCCCTCCGGTGTTTGCCCCGCCGCCAGTGTCCCGTTCCAGGAAAAGTCCGCCGTCGCGGCAAACGCGGCCGCCGCCGTCAGCATCATCCATGCAACCCGTACCATGCCCAGTCTCCTTTACCGTTCTTCCATCGCCAATCGAAACCCTAGCGCCACGAACAGCGCTCCCGTAACCGCCTCCAACCCTCGCCGGATCAGCTCCCGCCGCAGATACCCGCTCAACCGGTCCAGAAACACCGCGAACGAGCCCAGCCACACCACCGCCATCGCAATATGAATCGAAGCCAGCAGCATGCTCTGCACCACGACATTACCCCTTGGATCGATAAATTGCGGCAGAAATGTTACATAAAACAACGGCATTTTCGGATTCAATACATTCGTCACCAGCCCCTCGGAAAAACTCCGCCACGGCTGCCGCTCCCGCACGCTTTCCGTCCCCACCGCCAACCACCCCCCCCCCCGCCCCCTCCCCGCCGCCCACAGCAATTGTGCCCCCAAATAAGCCAGGTACAGCGCCCCCAGAAACTTCACCGTCTCAAACGCCGCCGCCGATTCCCGCAACACCACCGACAAGCCCACCGCCCACGCCACCGAATGCACCCAGCACCCCACGCAAATCCCAGCCACTGTCAGCAACGCCGCCCCGCGCCCCCGCGCCAGCGCGCTCCGCACCACCAAAGC
>CALFYN010000165.1 GCA_937952345.1 uncultured Acidobacteriota bacterium | reverse complement strand
CTACACCCTCCGTAATCCGTTATTCCACTGGACCCATCTCGAACTGGTGCGCTACTTCGGAATCGTGGATTATCTCGAAGAATCCACCGCACACGCCATCTGGGACCAGGCGAATGCGCTGCTCGCCACCGACGCCTTGCGCGTATGGGGCATCCTCGAGAAATTCCAGGTCAAGGCCCTGTGCACCACCGACGATCCCACCGACGATCTCGCATGGCACATCCAGTTGAAGAACTCCGCTCTCAAGACCAAGGTCTACCCCGCCTATCGCCCCGATAAGGCCCTCCGTGTCGATGACCCCACAACGTGGAATGCCTGGGTGGACCGCCTCGGCGCTGTCTCCAACACCGACATCTCCAGCCTGCCGCGCCTCCTCGATGCACTCAAGCAGCGCCACGATTTCTTCCATTCCCTCGGCGGGCGCCTCTCCGATCACGGCTTGAACCACTGCTTCGCTTCCTTCTGCAGCTACGCCGATGCCTCCGCCATCTTCAACCGCGCCCGCGCCGGACAGGCCGCCGACGCACTCGATCACGCGCGCTTCGCTACATTCCTCATGCTCCACTTCGGCCGCCTCGACGCCGAAAAAGGCTGGACCAAGCAGTTGCACCTCGGCGCCTACCGCGGAGCGAATACGCGGAAACTGGCCGAACTCGGCCCCGATACCGGCTTCGACTCCATGGGCGACTGGAACCAGATCTCCGAGTTGGGCGCCTACCTCAATCAACTCGAAAGCGAAGGCAAGCTGCCCAAGACCATCCTCTACAACGTGAACCCCGTGCAAAACATGGCCTTCGCCACCATGATCGGCAACTTCCAGGATGGCTCCATCCCCGGCAAAATCCAGTTCGGCTCCGGTTGGTGGTTCCTCGATCAGAAGGAAGGCATGGAGTGGCAGATGAACGCCCTCTCCAACGTCGGCCTGCTCTCTCGCTTCGTCGGCATGCTCACCGATTCGCGCTCTTTCCTCTCCTTCCCTCGCCACGAATATTTCCGCCGCACTCTCTGCAACCTCATCGGAAAGGAAATCGAAACCGGCGAACTGCCCGATCGCGAGGATTGGATCGGCCCAATGATTCGCAATATCTGCTACGGCAACGCCAGTAGCTATCTCGGCCTCGATCTCTAAGTAAGCCCTATCGCAAACCCGGCAGGTAACGCCAGCGCGTGCGCCGCAAGTAGGCGGCGTATTGCCCCGCGAATTGGCGCGACAGCTCTCCTTCTTCCGATGCGATGCGCAGTTCCGTCCCCGCAACGTAGAGCGGTACAGCCAGCAACAGCCACGGCCCCGCCGAGACAATGAATCCGGTGGCCAGCAGCATCAGCAGAAACGCCAGATAAATCGGGTGGCGCAACCATCCGTATGCTCCGGTCGTCACCAGCGTATCGCCATCTTCAGGAGCCGACCGCTGCGCCCACACGAACAACCATGCCGACAGCGGAGACAGCAGCAACGCCCCAGCCATCTCCATGCGCATCGGACGAAGCGGTTCGCTCCCCGTAGGCAGAACAACGGCGAGCAAAGCGCACAGTTGGGCTAACGTGCCAATCGTTCCCGCCATCGTGATCGTGGCATCCCGTCCTCCGCCACGAAGCCGTGGCAGCGCACCCCAGATCGCCGCCATCACCAGCACGACCCACGAAACCAGGTACGCCAGCAACGCAGCCACTCGTAGCGGGTCCGTCTTCATACTGAGCCATCATAGCGCTGGTGTACGATGTGATCGATGCAACGCTTCTTGGTTTGGTCATTATTATTCATCGGTATCGCTCCGGCGCAGGGGCCGGCGGATCTGGAGGCTGTCGTCGAAACGGACATGGGAAGCTTTCGATTCGAGTTCGCCCCGGACAAAGCCCCCAATCACATCGAGCATTTCCTCAAACTCGCCCGCGAAAAATATTACGATGGGTCCGCCTTCTTTCGCGTCGTCGCCAACGGCATCATCCAAGGTGGCGATCCCCTGCTCAAGGATCCGAAGACTCCCAAAAATCTCTGGGGAACCGGCGGCCTGAATCTCCTCAAAAGCGAGTTCTCCGATCTGAAACACGAGCGCGGTGTCGTGTCCACCGTGCGCATCCCCAACCGCCCCGATAGCGATGGCAGTCAGTTCTTCGTCTGCGTTTCTCCGCAACCCCCGCTCGACGGGCAGTTCAGCGCCTTCGGCCGTGTCACCGAAGGCATGGACGTCGTCGAGAAAATTTCCCAGGTTCCCGCCGGCGGCGACAACGGATTCACCGAAACACCCGTCCGCATCACAAAGCTCTGGATCGACAAGAAGAAAGTCGAGCCCTTCCGCAATGCCACGCCGGAAGAATTGAAACGCACCGTCTCCCTCAAGACTTCTCTCGGAACGTTGAAGCTCCAGATGGAGCCGGAGTGGGCCCCCGAACACGCCCGAAATTTCCTCAAACTCGCCGCCACCGGCTGGCTCAACGGCACGGCCTTCCACCGCGTCTCCAAAGGATTCGTCGTACAGGGAGGCATGGCTGACACCCGCGCAACCGGCCCAACTCACCCCGCCGACCGCTGGGTGCGCACCATCAAGGCGGAATTCCGCGAGGACCTCAAACACACCCGCGCCATCGTCTCCATGGCCAGAAACGACGACCCCGATTCCGCCAGCACTTCGTTCTTCCTCATGCTTGCCGATTCACCGCACCTCGATGGCAAGTATTCCATCTTCGCCAAAGTCGTCGAGGGGCTGGAAGTGCTCGACGCTTTCGAAAAAGAAGAAGTCGACGGAGAGACGCCCAAGCGAAGGCTCGAACTCATCGAAGCCGTTGTCGAATAAAAAAGGCCGGCCCACTCCAACGGAGAGCAGGCCGGCTTGACCTTGAGCCATCTGCGAACGTATCAGAAGTAATACTTGAATCCGAGTTGCACGTTGCGCGAACCCACCTTCGTGCCCGTAATGGTCCCGAAATTCGAGTTACCGAACGCCGTATTCGGATCGGAGAAGATGGGCGTATTGGTGAAGTTCGTCGCCTCCAGCCGGAATTCGAAGCGCTGGCCTTCCTTCACCTGGATGCTCTTCAACAACGCCGCATCGACGGTCTTGATCCCAGGGCCACGGTAGTTCAGATAACGCGGAGCGCTGCCGAACACATCCGGTGCCGGCTGGCTAAACGCCGCCCGGTTGAAGTATCCGCCGTTGATCCGGTCCACAATCGGGCCCTCCACCGAGGGATCCCCAATGAGATTCGGACGCTGGCTCCCGCCGTTCTGCATCACTCCGCCATTCTGTCCAATCTGCAGTGGATTCCCTCCCTGGAAGATCCCGAACGCACTCAATTCCCATCCGCCGATGAATGCATCCAGCAATCGGCTCGAACCCCCGGCAATCGCACGCCCTCGCCCAAACGGCAGTTGATACGCCCCCGACAATACCACGCGATGCGCAATGTCATGCGCCGAAAGCGACTTCTCCCCGCGCCGGTTCAGTGGATTCTGCTGCGCCGTCGATCCGCCCAGCCACGAATAGTTGCCCGACCCGATCGACGCATCATCCAGCATCTTTGACCACGTGTAGTGGCCCAGGAACGTCAGCCCCTTCGAAAAGCGCTTCTCGTACTTCATCTGCAGCGCGTGATAGTAGGAGTTCGCAACTGCCGGTTCCGCCGTGCCCGAACTGGCCCCGTCATACTGCGTCATTCCTCGCAGCAGCCGGAATCGCTGGATCGTCGGCCGGTTCATATTCACCGCCAGCGGGTCCGTGATCACTCCATAAAACGGATTCGCCACCTGCTGATTCAACTGGTCGCGTGTGAACTGCCCCTGCCCCGGATACCACACCGACAATGGCAGCGGAACCAGGTTCGTGTACGGATTGAACAGGTGCGCCCCGCGGCTGCCCGTGTAGTTCACTTCCACCACGCCGATATTCACATCGCGCTGCACCGAGAAATTCCAACTGTAATATTCGGGGTTGCGATTGAACGACGGCACCGGTGTCCCCACACCCAGCCCGATTAAACGTCATATCCCCCTTCGAATTCCCCGGCGGCAACAGCATGCCCTGCGGATACGGATTGTTCAGCCGCGCAAACAGCGTTTCGTTCGAGTCCAGCGAATACGTCGGCTGCGAGTTCACCGTGAAGCCCGCACCCGTGTGTCCGTACACCGTGGCTCGCGACAGTTGATAGAGCAGCCCCCACGCGCCGCGAATGGATGTCTTGCTATCGGCGGCGTAGGCAAAGCCAATGCGGGGGCTGAAGTTGTTGTAGTCGCCGTTAAATGGCGAACGGCGATTGTCATCCACGAACTTGAGCACACCACGCAGATCGTAACCCGGTACCGAAATCGGCGACTTCTGATCCAGATCCCAATAACTCTGCCGGTTCAGTGTCTCCCACCGCGGCACGTCAAATTCATACCGCAGGCCCAGATTGACCGTCAGTTTCCGGTTGATCTTCCAATCGTCCTGGATGTAGTAGCCCATGTACCGCGAACGCGTGAATACCTTCGGATCGATGTGGAACTGGCCTCCAGTCCCCCAGCCAAGCAACATCGTCGCCAGTCCGTTCCCCTGCAGATTGTTTCCCACGTTCTGCAACTGCCGCGTCACTTGCGAACCAAAGCTCGCCTGCCCCGATGGATAGCCCGGCTGCAGGTAATCGAGGAAATTCTGCCGCATCTCGCCGCCGATCTTCAGCGTGTGGCTTCCAATGAACTTCGATAGCGATCCCGACACCTGGTGCGCGCCTTCCTGCCGGTCCATGATCAGCCAGCCTTCCGTGCCGATATCCGTATAACCCTCCGGCGCGATGGTTGGGAACACCAGATAATTCGCGTTCTGTTTCATGTATTCCGGGAACCCCAACGTCGTCAGATCAAACGGCGCCATCGCGTTGCGGTAGAAATCCGAATAGATCAGCCCGTAGCGTAGCGTCCACACCATCGTCGCGTTTTCCGAACGCGTGAAGTCGGTCACAATCGAATGCGTCTTCGTGCCCGTCGGGCCATTGTTGAACGTGAAAGCCGGATTGCCCTCGCCAAACAGATTCGCCGGGTTTCCATTGTTCGGCGCGAAGCTGTAGCGGCCGGTCAGACGCATCTTGTCATTGATGTTATGGTCTCCCTTGAAATCCATCTGCTTCGAACTGCTGGCGTTGACGCCTTGCGCAAACCAGTTGTTGTTGTTCGTAATGGCATTCGTCACCTGGTTCCCCTGCGGAAACCATGCCAGTGCCTTCAACGCAACCGGGTCCATCCGCGCGCGAGGGATGACGTTGCCCGGAAATGGCCGCCGCTCCAGTTGCCCCGCCGCGTTCCGAAACGTATCGAATGGGTCGAAGATCGAAATGAGCTGGCCATTCGACTGGAACGTCCGTGAGAAATCGCCGTTCCGCTGCGGTTCCGTCGGAAACGTGGCCGTCTGGCTCGTCGGACTGTCTTGCGTAGTCCGCTCGAACGTCGCAAAGAAAAACGTCTTGTTCTTCTTCACGGGCCCGCCTAACACGCCTCCAAGTTGATCGCGGCGGAACAGCGGCCGTGCATTCCCCGCCCGGTTCGCAAACCAGCTATTGGCGTTCAGATCCGAATGACGGAAAAAGTAAAAGCCCGTTCCGTGCCACTCGTTCGTGCCCGACTTGGTGACCATATTAATCACCGCCCCGCCCGTCTGGCCATATTCCGCCGGAAAGAAATTCGTCTGCATTTTGAATTCCTGCACCGCATCCACCGACGGCTTGTATTTCAAATCCGTGATGCCCGAATTCTGTTCCACCGTGGTCACAGTGACCCCGTCCACCAGAACATCCGATGTCGAATTGCGCGCCCCATTGGCCACGAAATTCGTATTTGTCGCCCCGCGGTTGCCCGCCGACCCCACCACGCCCGGCGTAAGGTAGACCAGTGCCAGCGAGTCGCGGCCAAGGTTCGGCAGCGAAACCATGTACTTGTTGTCGATCACTTGCCCCAGCGTCGCATTCGTCGTGTTCAGCAGCGGCGCCGATGCCTCCACCGTTACCGTCGATGACAGATCCCCCACCTGCAGTTGGATGTCGATGGTGGCCTGCTGCTGCACCAGCAGCGGAAACCGCTGCTGCACAAACTTGCGGAACCCCGACGCCTCAACGGTAAGGTCATAGCCGCCCGGCGGAAGTGCCGATAGCGAGTATCTTCCCGAGGCATCGGTTACGGTTGGATGCGCAACGTTCCGCTCCGCTTCCGTCACCACAACTTTCGCGCCCGGAACGGCCGCGCCCGTGGCGTCGGTTACGGTGCCGCGTAGCGCTGCGGTGAATGACTGGCTCCAGGCGGACGCCGTCAAGGCAGCGAAACAAACAACGAGATGGAGTTTCTTCATGGGGCCTCTCGGTTGACGTGAATTGCATTTCTCAAGTGAAGACGGGTGGGGCGGATGGGGACTCCTCTGCGCCAGTGGCGGGATTCGAGCATGAAATCCCCGCGCATTTGAGCCCCCATCTCGCATGTACCCTCTCCCAGCGAGCAAGCGAAACTATTCCTTAAGACCCTACACCCAAACTCCTCCCGCGCCAACGCTCGTAACGGCTTCATAACGTCCGTAACGTCACGTCTTTTCTTTTCAATACAACGTGGTATCATTACCGAAGCCAAAATGCAGGTCACGGGGACAAGGCAGGGGTTAGTGGACCAGGATGCCGTGCAGGCTCACCTGGCACTGGTGCTGGACAGCGCCCCCTTCCGCTCCAGTCACCGTTCCAGCGACTTCCTCCGCTTCGTCGTCGAGACCGCGCTCGCCGGTGAAAGCTACCTTCTTAAGGAACGTACCATCGGCGAACGAGTGTTTGGCCGCCCCGCCGACTACGATACCGGACAAGACTCCATCGTCCGCGTAAAAGCGAACGAAGTGCGGCGCCGCCTCGCGCAATTCTACGACCTGCATCCGAATTCTCCGTTGCGCATGGAATTGCCAACCGGATCCTACGCGCCGGTTTTTCACTTCGCCACCCCCGTCCCCGTCCCGGACTTGCATCCGCTTCCCGATGTGCCCGTCGCCGCTCCGAAACACAAACCGAAGCCTCGCACCCTCCTCTACCTCGCTGCGTTGCTGGTCCTCGCCATCGCCGGCGCCGGCTTGTGGATGCAATTCGCGGCCACTCGCACACCGTTCGACGCATTCTGGGAACCGTTCTTCGACGGACCCCATGAACTGCGGTTGTGCATTCCTACTCCCGATACCTATCGTATTTATGGATCGTCTCGTGATGCGCTGGTGAACGCCCTGAAGCCCATCTCGCCAGACGCGGTGCGTCCCAAACTCCCCGGAGAAGCGCTGCGGGATGTCCAGATCGTCCCCGAGTCGGGGTTCTTCATCGGCCTTGGCGACGCCCACGCCATGGCTCTTCTCTCCACCTTCGCCCACGGGCGCGGAAAGACCGCCCAGATCCGCCATGGACATGAAACCTCGTTTACGGAATTGCGGGCAGGTCCCAGCATCCTGGTCGGCGGATTCACCAATCGCTGGACCATCGATCTCATGAAAGACGCACGCTTCGTCTTTGTCAGCGATGGCCCCGATTACGGGATCCGCGACAACGCCACCGGCAAGTTCATCTGCAAAAAACAGCGCGCCTGGGAATCGCGCCCCAACCAGGACTGCGCCGTAGTCGCCCGGACCGTGGATTCCAAGACCGGGCATCCCTTATTAGTAAAACGGCCGGTCACGCAATATTCGCTTTTCTTTTTCAATAACTTGAGCCGCTCCGCCGTTCCCCATGTGCTACCCTGCCCAAAAGCGCGAGTCTCTTGCTCCTGCCTTGGCGGGCGGGCACGACTTTACAAAATTTGACACAAATTCCGTTTTTCGCGCGGAGTAAAAAACGAAGAAACGAACCCAAGGGGGAACCGGCTGAACACACTACTTTACAAAATCTGACACT
>CALFYN010000164.1 GCA_937952345.1 uncultured Acidobacteriota bacterium | reverse complement strand
AGAGATTCCTTCCACTGTCCTTGCTTGCGTTGGAGCCGGGCGATGCGCATGAGGGCGGAGGCCCGGACCGCGAGATCGCTTGAGCGCACCATTTCCTGCAACGCGGCGATGGCGGCGGGGTAGTCGGTCTTGCGGAATTCGAGATCGTCGGCGGCGGCAAACAGGGAAACGGGCGAGACTGGTGAGCGTTGCGTTTCGGGATAGAAGGGCAGGCGGTTGCCGGAGTGCACATCGAGCGTGCGTCCTTCATGTACGACGATTACCGAGTCCTCTTTCAACTCCGGGGCATGCGGTGTCGAAGCCCGGGCCAGAGCGGCGAGTCTGGCGAGGTTCTCTTCGGTTTGGAAGATCGCCCTTTGCAGTGCCGCGGCGATGAGGTCGGCGGTGCTTTCGCGGCGCTCCTGGAGACGCTGGGCGGCCAATTCGCGGTCCTGGCGGGCCAACTGCCAACCCATCCACACCAGGGTTGCGGCGAGCAACGCGGCAATAGTGAGAAACATCACTTGGAGGCGGCGGCCGTTGTCCAACCAAAGATGCGGCGACCTTTTGGGCTTCACGGGAGTGCCATCCCAATTATGCTTGAAGTACGTCTGATCGGGTTCGGGTTTTTGTCAGAAAACGGTCAGAGGATCTTGCCGTCAAGGCCGAGGATGAAATCGATGCCGGAGACTTTCTTGCCGTGCAGGGTTTTGTCGTGGGTGACGAACAGATTCACGCCGGCTTCCGAGGCGCAGGCGAGTTGGATGGCATCGGCCGGGGCGATCTTCATGGCGGCGCGGATTTCGGCATAGCGGTCCGCGGTGCGTTCGGTGAAGGGAATGAGTTGGACGGCGGGCGGGCGGAGGGCTTCGCGGAAGGCTTCGGCCAGTTCGGTGTTGCCGGTCTTGCGGGGCGCCACCAGGAGTTCGGCCAGCGTGAACACGCTGGTGTGGATAGAGTGGCCGTGCTCTTCACAAAGAGAGAGCATGTCCTTCACTTTGGGGCCGAACTCCGGGTGATCCTCAATGAGATAGATGAACAGCATGGTGTCCCAGAAGACTGAGGCCATCGCTAACGGATCTCCCGCTTTCGAAATGCCGCCCGCTCCTTCTTGAGGAACGTCTCGCCACCTCCCCACTGGTCCCATAAGTGCTTGCCCTTGCCTTGGAGGGAGTGCAGGGAATGCCGGGGGGCGGCGGCATCCGCGCTCTCCGCGAAGGCATACGTAAAGACCATCGTGGTGCTGAGTCCGGAAGGGGGGCCGGTCTCACTCTTGAGGATAAGGTTGTTCTCGCGCAATAGGCGTTTCGAGCGTAGCGCCTGACAAACCGTGGGCACGCGGTTGGTGAGTCCCAGCGCCTTGTGGACATCGCCGGATACGACGGAGAATTCTTTCAGGCCGCGGTTATGAGCCTGTCTGAGCGGATGTTGCCGGATATAGTCACGGACAAGGTCAGAGTAGCCCATACACTCAACATAGCATGCCTAGCATAGCAGTCACTGCTCTCCCCGCACGGCTCCGTGGCAGCGCAGGCAGTAGCGCCGGTTCTTCAAATCCATGCGCTCAATGGACGTCGATGACGCCATCGGGCAGCTCCAGTCGTGGCAATGGCGCAGCCCGTACGTATGCCCCAGCTCATGCAGCGCTTCCTTGAGGATGCGCTCGGCGGTGAGCCGTTGGTCTGCCGGAAGTCCGTAAAATTCCTGGCGCAGTCGCACCGTGGAAATCACCGCGCAATGGCCTGAAACCTGCGCTTCTCCATACACAAACGTGAAGATCGGCACATACAAATCGACGCTGGCGACACCGAGGATGCGCTCACCCGTGGTCATCGAGGTCAGGCCCCGCAAGATCGCCGTGGCGTGGTACTGATTGCGCACGGGGTCGAAGGCAAACGACGGGTCGATGGTCTCTGCCCGCACATGGCACGATTCGCCGAGTTCGCGCGCCAGGGCGGCGGCGAGTTCGTCCACCGTTTCCACGGCAATGCCGTCGCCGATGCGCACCAGATGAATCACTTGAGTCCGTAGCGTCTCAGTTTGGCATAGAGCGTGGTGCGGTCGATGTCGAGGATGCGCGCCGTCTTGGAGTGGTTGCCCTCGCACTGCTCGAAGATGCGCAGGATGTGGGCGCGCTCCACCTCTTCGAGAGTCTGGCCATTGGTGGCGGGGACTGCCGTTTTCGCCGTGAGAAAGCCGAACGCCGCTTCTTCGAGCAGGGGGCCGCGGCTCACCACCATGGCGCGCTCGACGGCGTTCTCCAGTTCGCGCACGTTGCCCGGCCAATCGTACTGCACCAGCCGCTCCAGCGCGGCCGGACGCAGTTCGGGAACCGTGCTGCGGTTCGTCGAAGCGCTCAAGCGGCGCAGGAAGAACTCCACCAGCAACGGGATATCTTCGCGGCGCTCGCGCAGCGGCGGCAGATCGATGCACAGCACGTGCAGCCGGTAATACAAGTCGGGGCGGAACGTGCCGGCTTCCACCAGATCCTCCAGGCGCTTGTTGGTGGCGGCGATGCAGCGGAAATCGACCTTGATGTTCTGATTGCCGCCGACCCGCGTGATCTCCTTCTGCTGCAGCACGCGCAGCAGGTCGGTCTGCATGCGCAGGCTGATGTCGGCGATTTCGTCGAGAAACACCGTGCCGCCGTCGGCCGATTCGAACTTGCCCTTGCGCCGGTACTGGGCGCCCGTGAAGGCGCCGCGCTCGTGCCCGAAGAGTTCGCTTTCGAGCAGCGTGTCGGTGAGCGCGCCGCAGTGGATCACCACCATCGGCATGTTGCGCCGCATGCTGCGCTGGTGGATGGCGCGAGCCACCACTTCCTTGCCCGTGCCGCTTTCCCCCGTAATGAGGATGGTGGAATCGGTGGGCGCAGCCATCTCGACGAACTCCTGCACCTTGCGCATGGCCGGACTCGAGCCGATGAGGTCGGTGGAGGGCAGCAAGTCCTGCATGCTGTCGCGCAGTTGGGCCAGTTCCCTCCGCGCCCGCGTATGCTCGATCGCCTTGCCGACGGCATGCGAGAGAACATCGGGGTCGACCGGCTTGGTGATGTAATCGTAAGCGCCCTGCTTAAGGGCCTGCACCGCCGTTTCCACCGAGGCATAGCCGGTCATGATGATGACAGGCAGTTCGGGATCGGCTTCGTGCAGCCTTGCCTGCAACTCCATTCCGTCCATGCCCGGCATCTTGATATCAAGCAGGGCAATGTCGAATCGCTGGCGGGCAAGAGCGGCCAGCGCATCCTTGCCCGACGACGCCACGGCGACGTCGTAATCCTCATCGGTGAACCACTGTTCCAGGGACTCGCGGACCACGCGCTCATCGTCAACAATCAGGATGGAATTGCGCTGGGCGCTCATGAAATGGCTCCTTCGGTGGACGGAACCCGGGCCAGCGGCAGGCGGATATGAAACTCGCTGCCTTTGCCCGGCGCGGATGTGACGGCGATGGTGCCATCATGCTGCTCGACAATGCCCGAGGCGATAGCGAGCCCCAGTCCGGTACCTTGGCCGTCTTCCTTGGTGGAGAAAAAGGGTTCAAAGATGCGTTGCTGCAGGTCTTCCGGGATGCCGGGGCCATTGTCGCGGACCCGCAGCGAAACTCGCTCGCCTTCCACCGCCGCCGCGATCGTGACTTCGCCCCCCTGCGGCATCGCGTCGCCGGCGTTGACCAGCAGGGCGAGCAGAACCTGCTGGATCTGGCCCGGATCGCCTCGAACCCAGGCCTTCTGGGGTTCCGATTCCACGCTGAGCTGGATGCCCTGCAACTGATAGGTGTGCTGGATGAGATTCACGCAGCGCTGGATGATCGTATCGATGTCGACAATTTCCAGATGCGGCGGGGTTTGCCGGGAAAAGGCCAGAAGATTTTTGACGATTTCGCCACAACGCTGGCTTTCATGCTCAATGGTGCCGAGCTTGGCCGTGAGTTTTTCTTTCTGCGCGGCTTCGAGAGGGGATTTCTCCACTTGCCGCTTGGCCAGCCGCGCGCTGGTGAGAATCCCGAACAGCGGGTTGTTGATCTCGTGGGCAACGGTGGCGGCCAGTTTGCCCACCGATGCCAGCTTCTCGGTGTGGAGCAGCGAATGATGGGCCTGCTCCAGTTCGCGGGTCTTGCGCTCCACGCGTTCTTCCAGCGTGCGGTTCCACCCCGTAATCTCCTGCCGCGCCGTATGCAGTTCACCGGTCATATGATTGAACTCCGCGGCAACCTGCCCGATTTCGTCCTGCGAACGCACGGGGATGGAGCCTTCCAGGTCTCCGGAGGCTACGCGGCGGATGCCTCTCACCAGATCGCGCAACGGGCGATACACCAGCGCCCAGAGAAAGCCCATGCTGAGGAGGCAGACAATGACAACCGCGCCGCCGGCAAAGCGCGCCACCAACGAATCATGCCGGGCCATCTGCTCATCGACGGCGGCCAGCGAAAGATGCGCGTCAATCACGCCCAGCACCTTTTGCGTGGGTGGATGGACGTGACATGCGGCCGAGGAGCAATCGGGCTGATTCTCGATGGGCAGGATTACGCCAAGGATGCGCTCACCCTTCTCATTCACGAAGATGCGGGCGCGGTCGGAGCGGTGCAGCTTCTCGAGCGGAGCGGCCTGGGCATGGCAGGCGTAGCAGGCTTCGGCCGTCTTATCGACGATGTGGTGGAGTTCATCGTCGCTGGTGGAGAAACTGATCTCACCGGTCTTGCTGAAGATGCGGATGCGCCGGATGCCCGGCTCGTTGCCGATGTCGCGGATCATCCGGTAGAGCGCTTCGCGGTCATTGCGCAGCATCTGGAAACGAGTGCTGCGGCCGATGATGTCGCAAACGCGTTCCGCGCTGGTGGTGACGAGCTGCTCGGCATTGCGTCTCTGGGCGAGGCGCAGTTGCCAGGCGAGCCCGCTCACTACCAGCGCGGTAGCCAGCATGAGTCCCAACGCCAACTTGACTGCGAGTTTCATTCTTTCACTGCCTTCAGGCAGCGATCGTACGCCTGAGTTCCCGTGCACGCGGTGTGCCAATCTCCTCGACACCCGGCTCTTCGAACACCGGCAGGTAGCGAACCGCCAGCCGGAACAGCCAGAAGCCGAGCGCCACGATGAACAACGTCACGGCAATCTCCGTCCACTTGGGGAAGTAGGAAACGCCCGAAGCGCGTTCAATTCCGGTGATGCTGATGTTCATCCGGTTCGCGATGAAGCCGAACAGCACCAGCAGGCTCGACCAGTAGAGCGCGCGTGGGTTGTTGCGCACTTTCTCCTGATACAGGAACACGAGCGGCAAGCCGATCAGCGCCAATTCGAGCAAAAAGAGCCACGTTTCCGGCCGCGATTGCGTCAAAAGCCCCCATGCTTTCCGGTTCGTCATATCCATCAGCCGCATGGCGAAGTAGGTGCTCTGCACCACCACCAGCACGCGCGCCAGGCCCATCAGAATCGGCTTCTCCAACTGCCGTCCAAAGGCTTTTGACGAATGCCAGGATTCGAAGATGGTCATCGCCATCCCGACGGCAATCGCCGAGGTGAAGAAGAACAGCGGCAGGTAAGGTGTGTACCACAGCGCATCCAGCTTGTGCGGCACCAGCAGGTAGAGGCTGCCCAGCGAGGACTGGTGCAGGGTGGACAGAATGACTCCGGCAATCATCAGCGGAACCGAGATAATCCGGAACCATTTGAGCGGCGTGTGCCAGCGGAATTTCTCCAGCACCGCCGGCGAGAATTCCAGGAACAGCACGGTGGTGTACAACGTGACGCACCAGCCTACCTCGAACATCACCGAGCGCGGGTTCCACATGATCAGCGGATGCCAGATGCGGTGCGGCTGGCCAAGGTCGAACATCAGCCCCAATACCACCAGCAGATACCCCAAAAAGGCAGTCAGAATCGCCGGCCGCAACACCGGTTTGTACTTCTCGATGTTGAAGATATGCACCGCCGCCACCAGCGTGAAACCGCCGGCGGCAAGACCGACGCCGCACAGCACGTCAAAGCCGATCCACAGGCCCCAGGGAAAATCGTCGGAGAGGTTCGTCACCGCTCCCAATCCGCCGGTGACGCGCATGTAGGTGGCATAGAGGCCAGTGGCGCAGAGAGCATAAAACACCAGCTTCCAGAATGAGAATGCGCTACGCACGTTCATGACTTTCTCCCTTCTTCCTTGGCAACTTCGGCGCGGCGGTGAGTGATCCAGTAGACGCCGCCCAGCAGCACGCTGCCCACCGAGACCAGGCTGGGGATGGTTTCCAGCGCGCGCCAGGTAAGCGCGGGCAGGGCCACTCCAGACAGGTTCGCGGGCATGCCGAGCGTTTCCAGCGGAACGTCGGAAATCATCAGTACCGAGGTGCCGCCGGCTTCCTCGATCCCGTAGATCTTCGAGTGATAGCCGGAGGGGTTTTCCGCCATGCGCTTGCGCGCCAGGGCGATCATGGCCTCGCGCTCGCCGCACACCGTTGCTTCATTGGGGCAGGCTTCGGTACAGGCCGTGGGCTTGCCGGCTTTCTGGCGCTCGCTGCACATATCGCATTTACGCAGCAGCGGGAGCCGTGCGTTCCACTCGTAGGCGGGCGCACCGAAGGCGCAAGCGGTCATGCAGTAACGGCAACCGATGCATTTGTTGGGGTCATAGGTGACCGGGCCGGCGGCGGTTTTGGTGAGCGCCCCCACCGGACAGGCCGACGCACAGGCCGGCTCCAGGCAATGCATGCACATGCGGCGGATGTACTTCTCTCCCTTTGTCTGAATGGTGGTGAGCTTTTGTGCCGAGATTTTCTCCCGCGCGGCGATGGCATCGTTGTACGGGTTGCCATTCTTTTCCGCGCAGGCGCTTTCGCAGGCCCGGCATCCGATGCACTTCGTACTATCGAACAAAATTGCGTAGGCCATGGTTTTGCTCCGCTTACAAGAAGAATTCGTTGGTCAGTTCCGGCCAGTTGGATTCGCCCAGCGCTTCCGCCAGATCTTCCACCGGCTGGCCCGCATCGGCGGCCACCACACCGGCCAGCGCCGGCTGCCGCATGTACAGCTTTTCGGCGACGCTCTCCATCCAGCCGCTGATCAGATCGCGGGGGATGAAGTTGCGCGACGTGCCTTCCTCGTCGGGGACATGCAGCGTCATCAGCCAGCCTTCGCCGTAAGGATCGCGGCGCATGAGCGACGGGTCTTTGATCACTTCGGGGTTCACTTCCAGCACTTCGCCTTCGATGGGCGATACCATCTCGGCGGTCTGCCCGTTGCGGAACAGCTTCCAGGAGCGCTGGCCCTGCCGCAGCCATTGACCCGGCTTGGGCAACTCGATGCCTTCGATCTTGCCGGCAAGGCGCGCCGCGAAGTCGTCGATTCCGATACGGACCACATTCTTACGTTCGCGCATGGCCCAGCCATGGCCGGGGTGGTAGCGCCGGTTCTGGGGGATATGGAAGCCATACACGTAGTCTTCGCCAAATGCGGCGGGTTCGGCGGCAGTGGCCGCGACTTCGACCTTACCGCGGGACAACACCCAGTCGATCATGGCGAACACGAGAAACATCGCAAGTACAAATAGGACGGTCATTGGGATTCCTCCTGGGGAGATTTACTCTACCCGCTACCTGCTATCGCACGGCGGATGCCATTCTGTATGTGTTTGAAAAATAAATACCGTGTTGATTTTTGTGGAGAGATGCGGCGTAGGAGAATCCTACAGGCCGATTGTTGTGAAATACAACGGGGAACGTCTTTTCAAGCACTTAGCGATGTGGGAAAATCCAACGGCACAGTGTTGCAATATCCTACACATTTCAGCGGCCCTTGACCCGAACCGATTGGGTTTAGAATTGCAGTTTACAGGAAGCGAGTGACCGTTCTGCCAATGAAACTACAATCCTTCCAGCAACTTACGTTTCGGGGATGGGGTTTCCCAACACTCTGTCTGGCCCTCGTTGGGTTATTTGCCCCTGTTTCGGTAGCCCAGGAGAAGGCAGAGTGCAGTTCCTGCCACGATTCGGGCGAGAAGGTATCCAAGTCGGTGCATGCCAGTGTGTCGTGTATCTCCTGTCACGAGAAGCGCGATACCTATCCGCATCCGGAGAATCTGCCCAAGCCGGAGTGCAGCAGTTGCCATCCGACGCAGGCGGCCGGCCAAGCCAGCAGTGTGCATGGACGAGAAGTCGCGAAAGGAAACGATGCCGCGCCGAGCTGCGCTAGCTGCCACGGGACGGCGCATGAAGCGGCCCGCGCCACCACGCCCGAATTCCGCAAGGCGGTCCCTGAGACATGTGGGATGTGCCACTCCGAAGTCACCGAGAAATATAAGACGAGCGTGCACGGCAAGGCGATCGAGGCCGGCGAATTGGGGTCGGCGGTGTGCACGGATTGCCATGGTGAGCATGCCATTCTCGGAAAGAACGAAGCCGGAAGCGCCGTGAGTCAGACGCATGTACGTGAAACCTGCGGACGCTGCCACGGCGATGTGCGGCTGGCCCAACGGTTCGGATTACCGACCGACCGTATCGTTTCGTTTGACCAATCCTTTCATGGAATGGCTTCCAAGTCCGGCTCGCAGACCGTGGCCAACTGCGCTTCCTGCCACGGCTTCCATGACATCTTGCCCTCCACGGACGAGAAGTCGATGACGCACCCGAACAATCTGCCGAAGATGTGCGGGCAGTGCCATCCGGGCGCCGGATCGCGATTTGCCATCGGCACCATCCACTGGACAGAAGGCGGACAAGAGCCGACGCCGGTCCGCTATACGCGGATCATCTATTTGTCGCTGATCCCAGCCACACTGGGGCTGATGTTCCTCCATCACCTGGGCGACTTTATCCGTAAATTCATGGCATTGCGAGTGCGCCCGGTCTTTACTCCCAAGCGCGATACGCGCGTGGCGGGCGAACTGCGCATGTATCCCTTTGAGCGCATGCAGCATGGGTTGCTGGCGGTCTCCTTCATTGTGCTGGGATGGACCGGCTTTGCGTTGAAATATCCCGATGCGTGGTGGGCCGTTCCACTGGTGGCTTATGAATCCTCCTGGCCGGTGCGCGGCACGGTGCATCGGGTGGCCGCCGTCATCTTTACCATCTGCTCCGTGATGCATCTGGTGTCCTTGATTGTGAACAAGGGATTGCGGCAGCACTGGATGGAAATGATCCCGAAGATGCGCGACATCCGCGAAGGGTTCGCCATGATGGCCTATAACCTCGGTTTGCGGAAGACCAAGCCCCATGTTTCGGCGCACGGCTATATCGAGAAAGTGGAATATTGGGCCGTGGTCTGGGGCGCGCTGGTGATGGGCTTGACGGGTTTCCTGCTGTGGTTCAATAACTGGTCGCTGCAGTTCCTGCCGAAGGTTTGGCTGGATGTGGCCACGGCCATTCACTTCTACGAAGCCGTGCTGGCCTGCGCGGCGATTGTGATCTGGCACTTCTATACCGTTATCTTCGATCCCGACGTCTACCCCATGGACACGGCGTGGCTGACAGGGAAAACGGTGCGCAAGCGGACTCCGGAGCATGGCCACGGCGAAGGCGGACAGACGCCGGCGGCGGGGGACTAAGCCATGATCGCGATCCGAATGCTGGGATTAGCGGTTCTGCTGGGCTGGGGCGCGTTTGCGCAAAAGGAACTGCCCGGATCGGCCGATTGCGCCGCCTGCCACGAAGACGGCCGGCGCACGGGCAAGCGCGAGGCGGGCGTGATGCCGCCGTTCGACGCGCCGGCGCTGCGGGCCTCGCCGCACAACACACTGGAGTGCACGGCCTGCCACAGCGACCTCGAGAAAAAGGAATTCCCTCACGAGGAAAAACTGGCCAAGGTCGATTGCGGCAGTTGCCATCCCGACCAGCAGGCGCAGTATGAAGTGAGCCTGCACGGAAAAGCTTCGGCGCGCGGCGATAAGCTCTCGCCGGGTTGTAAGTCGTGCCATGGGACGCACAATGTGTTGCGCCCCACCAGTCCAGGGTCGCCGATTGCTACCATGGCCGTGCCCAAGCTTTGCGGCAGTTGCCATGCCGAAGGGACTCCGGTGAGCGTGACGCGCAATATTCCGCAGACGAATATTTTGGGCAATTATACGGATTCGATTCACGGCGAGGGGTTATTCCGCCGGGGACTTACCGTCACCGCGGTCTGCACCAGTTGCCATACCTCGCACATGGTGCTGCCGCATACCGATCCGCAGTCGTCTATTGCCAAAAAGAACATCGCGGCAACCTGCACCAAGTGCCACACGCTCATTGAAGATGTGCACCGCAAGGTGATTCGCGGCGAATTGTGGGAAAAGCAGCCGCACCTCATTCCCGCCTGTGTCGATTGCCATGAGCCGCACAAGGTGCGCCGGGTGTTTTACTCGCAGGGCATGTCGGACAAGGATTGCCAGCGCTGCCACGCCAACGACAGCATGAAGGCGGCAGCAAAGACCAGCGGCAAGGAGTTGCACGTCAACCAGGCGGAACTGGCCGGGTCACGCCATGCGCGCGTCGCCTGCGTACAATGCCATACGGGCGGAACGCCTTCGCTGTCGCGGCCTTGCGAAACCATGACACAAAAGGTGGATTGCTCCATCTGCCATGCCGAACCGGTGACGCAATACCGCGAAAGCACGCACGGGCGACTGGTGGCGGAAGGCAGTCCCGATGCGCCGGCCTGCCGCGATTGCCATGGCACGCACGGCACCAAGGGCAAGGCGGACACGGCATCGCCGACGTTTGCGCGGAATATTCCAACATTATGCGGAAATTGCCACCGTGCGGGGCAAAAGGCGGCGCTTCGCTACAAGGGAAAACAGGAAAATGTGGTGGAGCATTACGCCGAGAGCATCCACGGCAAGGGCCTCATCGCGAGCGGCCTCACCGTGACCGCCGACTGCGTGGATTGCCACACCGCGCACCACGAACTGCCGAGCGCCGACAAGCGCTCCAGCGTGCATCGCGACAACGTCAGCTCCACCTGCTCCAAGTGCCACCGCGGCATCTTTGATTCGTTCGCCTCCAGCGTGCACAGCGCCAAGGTGACCAAGACGGATAAGAAGCTTCCCGTGTGCGCCGATTGCCATTCGGCGCATAGCATCCAGCGCACTGACCTCACGAATTTCCGGCTGCACATCATGGACCAGTGCGGCAATTGCCACAAGGACATCAGCGAGAGCTACTTCGATACGTTCCATGGCAAGGTCTCGACGCTCGGCTACACCAAGACGGCGAAGTGTTACGACTGCCATGGAGCGCACAACATTCTGCCCGTGAATGATCCGAAGTCGCTGCTGAGCCGGGAGAATATCGTCGCGACGTGCGGGAAGTGCCATACCGGATCGCACCGGCAGTTTGCCGGATATCTGACGCATGCCACGCACCACGATCCGGTGAAGTATCCGTTCCTGTTCTGGACGTTCTGGGGCATGACGTCGCTGCTGATCGGCACGATGGTGGTATCGGGCACGCATACGGTGCTGTGGCTGCGCCATTCGCTGCGCTATAAGCCTGTGCTTGCGGCGCACAGTGAGGACGCCGGCAAATATGTGCAGCGCTTCCGCAAGTTCGACCGTAACCTGCATTTGCTGGTGGTATCGAGCTTCCTGGGGCTGGCGCTGACCGGGATGACGCTGAAGTTCTCCTACGCTACTTGGGCGAAAGTGATGGCGCAACTGCTCGGCGGCTTTGAAGGCGCGGGCCTGATTCATCGCTTCTGCGCGGTGCTGACGTTCACCTACTTCGCGCTCCATATCCGCGATTTGATGCGCAAGTGGCGGGCATCGGGCAAGAGTCTGCGCGAGTTCATCTTCGGCCCCGAGAGCATGATGTTCAACGGGCGCGACTGGCATGAGTTCATCGGCTCCGTGAAATGGTTTTCCGGCAAGGGCCCGCGGCCGGATTACGGGCGCTGGACATATTGGGAGAAATTCGACTACTTCGCCGTGTTCTGGGGCGTGGCCGTGATCGGCGGGACTGGCTTGCTGCTCTGGTTCCCAGCCTTCTTCACGCGGTTCATGCCGGGGTGGATGATCAACGTCGCCACCACCATCCATAGCGACGAAGCGCTGCTGGCGGTGAGCTTCATCTTCGTCGTGCACTTCTTCAATACGCACTTCCGTCCCGAGAAATTCCCGATGGATACGGTCATCTTCACCACCGGCACCCCGCTCGAAGAGTTCAAACAGGATCGCCCGCGTGAATACCGTGAACTGGTGGAAAGCGGACGTCTCGAGGAGATGCTGATTCCGGAGCCGGCGCCCATTGAAATCAAGCTGTGGAAGCGGATCGGATTTGTGGCTCTGTTCACGGGGTTGGTATTGATCGCCTTGATTATCTACGCGATGATCTTTGCCTACCGGTAGCGGGGGCAGGATGTTGCGGCCTGCCCCCGGGCTACGTCGCGGTCATTACAGATTGGGATCGCTGTAAGAGTATTGGTACATCGAACTGCCCCAGCCGCCGACCGTCTGCGCGCCCTGCGGACTCACCAGCGGCAACGGCAACTGTGCTCCGTTGCGCACCGCTTCGGCGTACTCTTTGGACACGCTCTGCGCCGTAGCGAGATCGCCGGCGCGGACCGCCGCTTCGGCACGGGCAACCAGAACCAGCAGGTACTGCGCGGCCTGCGGATTCGGAACGAACGCCACGGTCAGCCCCCGCATGTTCGCAAAGCTGAACAGGTTTGTGCTGCCGGGCGCCGTGTTGTTGACGTCGCTAAGACGCGCTCCCGGTAGCGTTTCCCAGCGTTCGCCGTATGCGCCCAACTGCAACGCCAGCTTCACCCGCTGCCAGAGCGCGGACCGGATCGACCGTACCGAGCCATCCATGAGCGCCACGTTGACGCCTCCGGTGAAGTGCTGTTCAAAGGCCTGAAATGTCAACGTGCCGTCGGCTGCCTGAACCTGATTCACGGCTTGACGAAGCGCCAATGGCCCAGAGGAAGCCTCTACCATCCTCTGCTGCAATTCGGCGCGTTCGGCCGCGGTCTTGGGCAGAGCAAGCACTTCCGCGATGGTGATGGCCGCGGCCTTGCGGACCTCGGCGAACATCGCTGCCCGGGCCTGGTCCGCTCCGGGAACCGGTTTCCATTCGATGAACACCTGCCCGTCTCGGGCGCCGCGGGCGATGGCCGATTGCGATCCTGTCACGCCGGGCACCGGGTCCATGGCGATAGTCCATCCCAAGGCGTCGGCGCGGTAAGAGGACGCCTTCATTCCATCGAACTCGCCGCTGGCGGGGAAGCCGGCTGCCTGCGTGGCTTCCGCCATCGTCAGCGGGAACGATCCCGTGCGGCCGTGAAAATTGTGCAGCGCAAGACCCATTTGCTTGAGGTTGTTCGAGCACTTCATCCTGGCCGCTGCTTCGCGGACTTTTTGCACGGCCGGCAGCAACATGCCGATCAGGATTGCGGTGGTCGAGATCACCACCAGGAGTTCGATCAGGGTAAAGCCGGCTTGGCGGCGGTTGGAGGCGGTCTCCGGGATATCGATTGTTTGTTTGTTCATGAGTTGTCTCCTTTGCATTCGTGGCGGAACGGCAAGCGTCCCGCCAGCCTCACCCAGGTAAGGGTGAACACGCTGGGAAACCGATCATGCAAAACGAAAATCGGCTTGAGTTACTCTCCGCGGAGCGTGGAGACGGGGTCGAGTCCGCTGGCGCGGCGAGCGGGCAGGTAACTGGCCAGCATCGCAACGGCGACCAGCAGGGCCGGCACGGCGAGGAACGTGGCTGGGTCGGCGGGCGTGACGCCGTAGAGCATGCGCCCCATGGTGCGCGTGGCGGCGAAGGCCAGGGGCAGCCCGATGGCTATCCCGACAGCAACCACCAGCGCGCTCTGCCGCATCACCATCCACACGACGCCGGCGCGTCCCGCGCCCAGAGCGATGCGGATGCCGATTTCCTGCGCGCGCCGCGTCACCGACCACGCCATCACTCCGTAGATGCCCACCGCGGCCAGCAGCAGCGCGAAGGCCGCGAACAGCAGCAGCGCCAGCATGTAGAATCGCGATTGCCACGTCGCCGAGGAGAGAACCTGTTCCATGGTCCGGGTCTCCGACAGCACCGTCTCCTTGTTTCCTTGCGCCGTGACGGCGCGAATGGCGTTGGCCGCCTGTTGCGGCGGCAGGTTCGTGCGCACGGCCAGCGTGAGGTAAGTGAACGCCGGATCGAGGCGGTCACGCAGCATCGGCGATTGGGCGTACGGAAAAAAGAACTCTGGAGCCGGCGGTTCCACCAGTGACTCCTGGCGCGTATCGCGCACCACGCCAACCACCGTGTACCATACCAGCGGCCTGTCTTCCAGGCTCGTGGTGAGGCGCTTGCCAATGGCGCTCGACGCCGGCCACAGCCGCCGGGCCAGTGCTTCGTTCACAATGACTACCGGGGTGGAGATGTCGCGGTCGGCATCCGTGAAATCGCGCCCTTCGCGCAATCCAATGCGCAGGGTGCGCAGATAGCCGGGAGTAACGACGCGGTAGATCGTACGGATCTCTTCTCCCTTCGCCGGAATCGGCAAGCCTTCGCCAAATGCGCGGCTACCCCAGGTGTCACCGCCAATGGGGATGTGATTGACAAAGCCGGCGCCGGCAATCCCGGGAAGCGCCCGCACCTGATCGGCGAGATCGTGGAAGTATTGCACCCGGCGCGCCCCCACCATCTCCGACTGTCCCGTCACGGAAACCTGCATGGTGAGCACATCTTGCGGATCGAAACCCGGATCCACGGCGCGCAAGGATGCGAAAGTCCGCAACATAAGCCCGGCGCCGGCCAGCAACACAATCGACAGCGCGACTTCCCCCATCACCAGCAAGTTGCGAAGGCGCAGGCTGCGCGGACCCTCCGAGGCGCCACGCCCTCCATCCCGCAAATTGCCGGTGATGGCCGGGCGCGTTGCTTCCAGGGCAGGGAAGGCTCCGAACAGCAATCCTGTAACGATGGAAATTGCCGCGGTGAAGAGCATCACCTGCCCATCCACCGCGATGGCGTGCACTCGCGGAATGGTGCCGGCGAAACGCGCGGCTTCGCTCGTCATCCATGCCTTCAGGGCATCCACGCCATACCAGGCAAGCAGCCCGCCCAGCAATCCCCCGCATATCGCCATGACGAGGCTTTCGGTGGCCAGTTGGCGGACAATCCGTCCTCGCGCGGCCCCCAGTGCGGTGCGGATCGCAATCTCGCGCCGCCTCTCCAGACTGCGCGCCAACGCCAGATTCGCGAGATTGGCGCAGGCGATGAGCAACACAAAAGCCACCGCGGCCAGCAGCACCAGCAGCGCCGGGCGGATATCGCCAACCACCATTTCCTGCAGCGTGCGCAGGCGAATGCCGAGCTTGCCGTTCTCCACCGGATTGGCCTGCTCCAGCGCATGCCAGTTGGTTTCGAGCTCAGCGGCGGCCTGCTGCATCGACACGTTCCGCTTCAGCCGCGCGAATACCCGCAAGTACTGGGCGCGCCAATTGGAAGCCTGATCCGTCAGCGGCATGGGCAGCCAAAGCTCGGCTTGTGTGAACCAAAAGGGAGCAAATTGGAAGGACGCCGGCATGACACCGGCGACCGTGTAAGGCACTCCGCTCAGAATCGCCGTGGATCCAATGATCGCCGGGTTCGCGCCAAAGGCTCGCTGCCAGAGGCGATGGCTGAGCAGGACGGCCCGGTTCGCGCCCGGTTCGTACTCTTCCGGCAGGAACGTGCGGCCCAACTCCGGCGATACTCCCAGCATGCGGAACGTGCCCGCGCTCACCGTCAGGCCGAGGATTTTCTCCCTGCTGCCTTTCGTTTCCAGATGGCCGGACCAGGCGCCGGCGGCAGCCATGCTCTCAAAAGACTGCGACACGCGCTGCAGATCCAGGACATTGGCGGGCGCCATCGGCCCCGTGCGCGCATGGCTGATATGCACCAGGCGATCCGGCTCGTGATACGGCAATGGACGCAGCAACACGGCGCTCACGACGCTGAAGATCGCCGTGTTGGCGCCAATGCCCAAGGCGAGTGTGAGAATGCCGATCAACGTCAGCGCGGGGCAGCGGCGCATCGCCCGCAGGGCATAGGCGAAGTCGCGATAGAGTCGCTCGATCGAGGCGAACCCCCAGGCTTCGCGTGTCGCTTCGGCGGCCTGCAATCGGTTGCCGAACGCCTTGCGAGCCGCCGCGCCGGCCTCGCATGACGGCAAACCTGCCTCGCGAAGCTGGGCGGCCTCCTCTTCCAGATGGGCGTCCATCTCTTTGCGCAATTCCTCTTCCCGGCGCTTGCTCCACATGGTTCTAGGCTCCTTCGGCGGGTGTCAGCACATGCGCGATGGCTTGCGCCAGCCGCTGCCACTTGGACTGCTCTTTGGTCAGTTGCCGCTTTCCGGCCGCGGTCAGCCGGTAGTACTTCATCTCGCGGCCTTTCTCGTTCTTCTGCCATTTCGCCGCGATAAAGCCGTTGCGCTCAAGGCGGTGCAGGGCGGGGTAGAGCGATCCGTGCTCCACCTGCAGCACATCGCGGCTCGACCGCTCGATGTTCTTGGCGATGCCGTGGCCATGGACCGGCCCGAACAGCAGCGTGCGCAGGATGAGCAGATCGAGCGTGCCTTGCAGCAGGTCCACGCGATTCTCTTGCGGTTTGGGAGGCATGGTAGAGATTCTACCATCAGGTGGCATGAATGGTAGACGCTCTACTATCCGGATGGTTAGCCCGGTCGCGCGGAATATTCCTGTTCTCGCGAATCGAGGAGAAAAAGCCCCAAATTCGTGGGTTCGATTGCGCCCGCGCGGGTCTATAATGGAACGCGGAAAGGAGGATGCACCGTGTCCGATCAAAACAAATCGATTGCACGGAAGCTCTTGGATGAAGTCTATTCCCAGGGCAAGCTGGAAGTTCTGAATGACATCGTCACTCCGGACTGCCGTTTGCACGATCCTGTATTCCCCTCGCTCGAACCCGGCCTGAACAGCCTGAAGAAACACATCGCCATGATCCGCAAAGGATTCCCCGATCTCCGTTTCTCCTGCGATGACATTCTGGCCGAACGCAACGAAGTGGTGATCCATTGGACTGGCGCCGGCACGCATCGGGAAGCGTTTCTCGGTGTGGCTGCCACCAACCGGCCCGCGACGGTTTCCGGAACCAGCATATTCCGGCTGGAGCAGGGAAAAATCTGCGAGATGTGGTCTGACTGGAACCTGCTCACTTTGCTGGAGCAACTGGGACTGGCAGCCATGCCGCAACCGCAGACCAAGTCAGCGCGGGCCTGAGGCGGCGCGCGCCATTCGCCACGCGATCACAGCAACAAAAATCCCCGCGGCGGCGTCGGCGGCGTAGTGATACCTGCCGTACACCGTCGCGGTGGCGATACTCACGGCGAGCACGAACAGCAGCCGCCACACCCATGGCTCTTCCGGCAGGATGTCGCGCATGGCGAATGCCGCCGCGAAGGCGCCCGAGCAGTGCGCGCTCGGAAATACGCTCATGTGGATGCCGTAGTTTCCCACCAGGCCGAGATTGAAACGGCGGAATACGGTGAGAATGCCGGGCAGATCCTCGCCCGGAAACACTGTGCGCGGCGGCTCGGATGGAAAAAACGGAAAGAACACGTACGACAGAAAAATACCCATCAGAAACGTCGTCAGGAAACGGTTCATGCGCTCCACATGCCGCCGGTAATAGAGCCAGCCCATGCAGAACGGCGCAATCGCATACACCAGCGAGTAACTGATCTCCAGCAGCGAAGGCAGCACCGGACCCGCCGCTTCGATCCAATCCCGCATGCCCCAATCGTTCAGCAGCAACCGGTCATAGACCACCCAGCCTCGCTCCAGTTCATATGTGTGCGTGGCCGGCGCGAACCAGCCCATCTCGCGATAGGCCAGCAGCATCAGCGGCAGCGGATACCAGTCGCGCATGATGCTCAACAGCCGCTTGTGGCGCAGATTCTCCGCATACGCCAATAGCAGAAGACCGCCCATCACCAGCGTGTTCAAGGCGATAGTGGCCGGCATGACTCCGGCCCGCACCGGCATGACAATGCTGCATGCCATGCAATAGGAGTAGTAGCCCAGCAGAACCCATTCCGACGAACGAAGCACTCAATTCACCCACACCGGACTGGACCATGCCTTGTTCGTATCGAGCTGTTCCACGCGCAGGTAATAGAAGTCGCCCGGCTTTGGCGCCGCGCGGTCGACGAACTGG
>CALFYN010000163.1 GCA_937952345.1 uncultured Acidobacteriota bacterium | reverse complement strand
TCATGGAGCCGTCGTGGCCGGTGTTCATGGCCTGCATCATATCCATGGCTTCGCCACCGCGGCACTCGCCGATGATGATGCGGTCGGGACGCATACGGAGGGCGTTGATGACGAGGTCGCGCTGTGTAATGGCTCCGGCGCCTTCGATGTTCATGGGGCGGGTTTCAAGACGGACGACATGGCTCTGCTGCATCTGCAGTTCGGCAGTGTCTTCGATGGTGATGACGCGCTCGGCTTCGGGGATGAAGCGCGAGAGCGTGTTGAGCATGGTGGTTTTGCCGGATCCGGAACCGCCGGAGATAACGACGTTGAGGCGGGCTTCGACGCAGCCGCTCAAAAAGTCGAGCATGCCGGGGGTGAGGGTTTCATTGCGCAGCAGGTCGTCGGTGGTGAGGAGCTTTTTGCCGAAGCGGCGGATGGACATCACCGGGCCGATTAAGGACAGCGGCGGGATGACGGCGCAGACGCGCGATCCGTCTTCGAGGCGGGCGTCGACGATAGGGGATGAATCGTCGATGCGGCGGCCGATGTTGGAGACGATGCGGTCAATGATCATGCGCACGTGGCCCTGGTCCTTGAAGCGGACGTTGGTTTCCACCATGCGGCCGCCACGCTCGACGTAGACGCTGTCGTAGCCGTTGACGAGGATGTCGCTGACGGTCATGTCCTTGAGCAGGGGTTCGAGCGGGCCGAGGCCGAAGACCTCATCGAGCACTTCCTCGATGATGCGCTCGCGTTCGGCGGCGGTCATGGGAATGGATTCGTCGCGGACCATGCGCTCGACGACGTTGCCGATCTGTTCGCGGACGCCGTCCTTGTTCAGCACCTTGAGCTGATCGGGGGTGAGCGAGTTGAGGAGCTTGGAATGGATCTGGGTCTTGATGCCAAACCATCGATCCGTACCCGTTGCAGCGCCGGGGCGGACCATAGGACGTGTGCTCATAAATACCTGCTGATTCCTTTATCGCGAGATGAGGCTCTTTAGACCTGATTTTCCCACAGCCTCACCGGCTTTCTCTTCGCGCTTGACTCCGGTGGCCTTGTCGACGAAGGAGCGGAAGACGCGGTCGACCTCGCCGGCGGCTTCGCGATCCTGGACCATGGGCCGTGCTTTGTTGACCGCGGCAAGGAATGCAGGAGCATTGGGGATGCCGTAGAAGGCGGTCTGGTTGAGCGTGGATTGCACCTGCTCCAGGCTGGCGTGTTGCGAATCGTGCTTTTTCGAATAACGGTTGATGACGATTTTGATCTGATCCTGGCTGAAGCCCATGCGCATGAGGAAGGCGAGGTAACGCTGGGCGTTGCGGATGGTGGGGTATTCCTGGGTGACGACGAGGAAGATGCTGTTGGATGCCTGCAGGGCGGCGAGGACGACATCGTCATTGATGTTGCGTCCGGCGTCGATGACGATGGATTGATATTTCTCGACGAGGAAGGTGGAGAACTCGCGGAACATGGGTTCGGTGAAGTAGCCGCGCTGTTCGAGGGAGTCGGGCGGGCCGACGAGGAAGAAGCCGAGGGGGTCGCGAGAGACGAAGCCTTCGAAGAGGGCCTGATCCATGCGGCCGAGATTTTCGCCGACTTCGCTGAGCGTGTATTGGGGGGCGGCGCCGAGCTGCATGGCGCATTCGTTGCCAGTCCAATCGAAGTCGAGCAGGACGGTCTGCTGCTTGCGCTGGGCGAGGACGGCGGCGAAGTTAACGGCGAGGCTGGTGGTGCCGACTCCGCCCTTGGCGCCGAGGAAGGTATAGATCTTGCCGAGGCGGCTGCCGGTGCTGGTGACGCGGCGGGGTGTGCTTTCGAGGCGCTGCATGGCATCGCGGAATTCGATGCGCTTGAGGGGTTGGGTGAGGAAATCGTTGGCGCCGGAGCGGAGGCAGGAGAGCACGGTTTCGCCATCGGCCTGGAAGTTGGAGGCGATGACGTACAGCTCCGGCACGGCCTGTTTGACCTTGCCCATGGCGCTGATGCCGGTTTCGAAGTCGAAGGAGAGATCGACGACGAGGGCGGCTTCGGGGTGCCGTTCGAGATCCTGCAGGACACGGATGTAGAGGTTCGTGCTGACCTCAGGGTATTCCGCCAGGACTTTCGCGTTCTGCATGTTGAGCAGATTTTCGCGGATGTTCTCGCGGAAGTGTTCGTCGTTGGACGCAACCAACAGGCTGATGCTCATTCTCGCTCCATGGCTATGGGAGGCACTCCCCTGTTTCCGGATCGCAGCCCGCGCTCTCCATGGGGACGGAGGTTTGGAAATCGGGCATGGCGAGGGGCGGGAGGCCCAGGTAGCCGAAAAATGATCGAAATTCGTAACCGGTAATGCGGACGCGCACGGTATCGGGGACGCAGGCAGTGGAGCATTCTCCACCTTCGCAGGAATACTCTTCGAGGACGCCGGAGTCGGGATTCGTGCCGTAGTAGGTGATCTCCATCTGGGCGGGTCCGGAGACAAACTGGTCGCGGTCCCAGACAAGGGGGACGTTCTGCGTCATCCAGCCGCGGACGTTGTCGCCGCTGCCCTGCCAGCAATGGGTGGCGGCGTAGCGCGCGCCTTCGCGGGTGAAGTCGGCCATGGTGTTCCAGACCCAGAGCAGCTTGGCGGTAAACACGATCATCATCGTGACGGGCAGCAACAGCGCCGAGTAGGCGATGACGAATTCGAGGGTGGCTTGTCCGCGGCGCTTCTGCATGGCTCAGGTTCCTTGGTAGGGGACGCGCACTCGGGGCCGCAGGAGGATGGGGTCGAGTGGGAGGTTGGGGATGGCCAGGGTGAAGGGGTAGCCGTCGGGGATGGAGACGACGATGTAGTCGGCGGCGCGCCCGCCGTTGGCGGTGTCGCAGGCTTCAGCGGAGCATTCGCATTCGCCGATTTCGCCGGATTCGGCAGTGAGGCGCTCGAGGCGGATCTGGATTTGATCGATGGAGAGATTGCGGATGAGGGACTCGGTGGACCCGTCGGAGGAGCCGGTGACGGCGAGGTTTTTGGCGGCGGCGACGATGGCGTCGCTTTCATCGCAGAAGTTCACGCCCTGCTGGGTGCCGACGAAGCGGGCCACTGTGTAGAGCGTTTTCTGGAGGGAATAGTAGGTCCAGGTGATTTCGGCGAGTTCGATCATGCCGAGCATGAGCAGCAGCAGGATGGGCATGAACATGGCGTTCTCGAGCAGGAATCCGCCGCGCTGGTTGCGTCGCCGTGTCATCGGTGCAGCACCACCTTTCCCGGCCCGTTGGTGATGGCGCAATCGCCGAAGCGGCCCTGCTTGATGGGGAAGACGGTACCGAGGTAGGTGACGGCGATGCGTCCGTTGGGATCGTTGGATGCGATGCCGGTCTGGTTCTGCAGGGGCTGGAGAATGAACTGGCGGAATCCCTGGACGATCATGGTGCCGGTGGGATTGAGGGCATCGACGATGGGGACGGTGAGGAGACGGCGGCCGTTGCCGATGTAGGCGGAGTACTCGACGATGTCGTTGAGGTCGGTATCGGACTGGTAGAGTGTGCCGAGGGTATCGACTTCGGGGATATCGGCGCAGCCCTGAGCAAGCGTTGCATCCATGCGCGTGGCCATGCCGCAGAGATAGCTGGTGATGGCTGTGTTGACGCGGTTGGTGTTGCAGGCGAGGGGAGCGGCACTGGCCCAGATGGACTCTTCCGTATTGACGGAGAAGCAGGCGAGGGCTTGCGTCGTTGACGGCAGCAGGCCTTGCGCGCCGACTCTGTAGAGCTGCTGGGAATCATCGGCGTATACAGTGAGCTGATCGTTGGCGCGATTGAGGAGGAGATAGGGGACACGCTGGGCGGTGTCGGCGAGGGCTTGGGGGATGGGGTTGCCGGTGCAGGAATAGCCGAGGGTGTAGCGCGTGCCGACGACGTAGCCGAAGTCGACGGTGTCGGCGATGTCGAGGGCGGCGATGGCGATGGGCTCGATGTTGCAGACGGTGCAGAGGGGGGCACTGAATCCGGCGACGGCACGGACGCGAATGGGCACTTTGCCTTCCTGGCCAAGGGAGAGGAAACGCCAGAACAGGAGCGGGGCTTCGCCGACAAGTTCGACGCGCACGTGGCGGGCTTCAATGCCGGAGACTTCGCCGCTGCCGGTGGCGGTGGCGTCTTCGCCGATGGCTTCGGCGGCGGTGGCGAAGTATGTGGGGGCGACGATTTCGCTGTTGAGGGAGCCTGTGGTTTCGCCGATGGTCAATCCGCCGTAGTCATAGCGATTGCCGTAGCCGCTTTCGTTTTCGACCATGCGGTTGGCGGCGTCGAGGGCATCGGTGGCGGCGATCTCGGTTCCGTTGAGGCGGCCGGCAGCGGCGAGCGCCATGGATTGGGCGGCGGTTTGCAGTTCGCCGCGGGCCATGTAGAGGCGACCGAGATCGACGGCGAAGCCCATGAGTCCGAAGAAGACCGGAACCATGAGGACGAGCACCTGGATAGACACACCACCCCGCTGGTGTTGCAGGCGGAATGTGGTGGGGGTGCGCATGTTGGTTAAGGCTTCTGGTGTCCGGTGGGGCCGACCATTTGGGGCTTTTCGGCGGGCTGGTCTTTTTTCTTTTTCTTGTTCTTCTTTTCCTCTTCGAGACGTTTGACCTCATCGGTGGAGGGGAGGAAGGTTTCGAGCATGGCGGGGAGTTTCACGTCCTCGCCAGCTTCGAGCGGTTTGACGAAGCGCGGGGTGATGACGACAACCAGCTCATCCTGGGTCTTTTTAAGGGAGCGGCTGCGGAACAGGTGGCCCACGATGGGGATATCTCCAATACCTGGAACCCGGTTCAGGACTTGCGTGACTCGGTTGTCAATGAGGCCGGCAATGGCGAAGCTCTCTCCATCCTTGAGGACGACTTCCGTGTCGGCGCGGCGCACGGCAACGGCGGGAATGAGGAAACCCTGGAGGGTGACGGCGTTGGAAAAATCGAGGGAGCTGACTTCGGGCTGCACTTTGAGATGGATGGCGCCGGTGTTGGTGAGGGTGGGGGTGAAGCCGAGTTGGATGCCGAACTTCTTGAACTGGACGGTGACGACGGGGGCCACAGCGCCGCCGGTGGTGGTGGCAGTGAGCGTGGGGAAGGGGAATTCGCCGCCGGCGAGGAAGCTGGCTTCCTTGCCTTCAATGGCGATGAGGTTAGGCTCGGCGAGGATCTGGAGCATGTTGCGGCCTTGCAGAGCGCGGATCGTCGCGCCGATGTTGAGGTCGGGGCGGAAGACGAAGAGGTTGAGGATGTCGGCGAAGTTGATGGTGGAGTTGGCGAACTCCTGATCCTGAAACTGGAGCTGGCTGAAACGCGGTTGCTGGAATTGCTGGGTGGTGAGGGAGCCGAGGGTTTTATTATTGCGGCTGAAGAAGTTGAATCCGAGTTCGCTGAGGGCCGCGCGATCGACGGAGGCGAATTTGACCTGGAGGAGGATCTGGCGCGGGTCGGGGGCGGCGGGGGTTTGCAGCATGTTGACCACGGTAGTGGCGTGGGCGGCGGCCATGGCCTCGACGCGCTTGGACTCTTCGATATTCTTCACAGAGCCGGTGAGGACGAGTTTTTCCCTGGTGCCGGTGACGGTGATGCCGGGAACCTTGGTCTGGATGTCGGTGACGACATCGTTCATTTCGGTGAGATCCGGATTGACGCTGATGTTATAGCGAATGGGGATGGTGCCGGTTTCCCAAACGATGAGGGTGGTCTTGCCGACGCCTTTGGCGTTGACCATGACTTCGCGGGGAGAGACGACGACGGCATCGGCGATGCGGGGCTCGGCGATGACGACGCGGGTGAGATCGCGCTCGAAGGAGATCAATTCGCCGCGGCCGATGAGGAGGCTGAGCTCTTTGGCGGGCGCGGTCTGGGCCGGCAGTGCGGGCGCAAGCAGCGCCAGGATCGCAAGCAGGCTCGGGAGGTGTCGGGTATTCATTGTGATTGCCACCGGTCTTACTGGAAGACCTCCTGCAGATGTTTGTCGCCCTTGAAGACGTCGATGACGTATTTCGGCTTCGGCGGCTCTTTGGGCTCTTCTTTGATGACTTGCTTGGGTGCGGGCACGATGGTGCCGTCGGGATTCATGACGACGGCTTCACCGGATGTGAGGCGTTTCCAGATTTCGTCATTCTTGACGTTGGGGACGGGGCCTCCGGCCACGTTCTTGCCTCGAACGCGGCGCGTGGTTTCGCCGATGTTGAGGTCTTCGGCGGTGACCACGGGTTCGTTTTCTTCCTCGACGGTGGGATCAAGGGGATTGCGCAGGGCGAGGCTGATTTTGCCCTGTTGGCGGGCGAATTCGAGTCTCGCGGCCTGGTCAGGAGTGACCAGCAGGGTGGCGGCGCGGGTGGCGGTGACGGAGGTGGATGTGGATGGGGCACCGCTGACGGCGGTTGCTTCGGTATTGCGGCCGATGCTCATGACGACGACGTTCTGCAGCAGGACGGTGGTGACGGCTTCGTTCATGGATCCGGTGCGGGTGAAGAGGACATCGACATGGGAGCGGGGCTGGACGAGGCCGCCGGCGCCGGAGGAATCGGAGATGGGGACGGAGACGGCGCGCTTGCCGGGCTCGATGGTGGCGGCGAGTCCTTCCATACCGCCCTGGGTGCTGAGCTTATTGGCAACGATGGGTTCGTTGGCGTTGGTGGGGAACAGGAGGACACGTTCAAGGGCGACCTTCTGGTCGACGATGGAATTCTTCGGCAGGTCTTGTTCCGGGACGCTGATCATTTTGAGATCGGCCTGTTTGAGGCGAGTACCGGCGCGCATGTCGTGGGCGGCGGCCACTACTTTGACGAGTTTTTCCTGCCTGGGGCCTGCTGCCTTGGCGTAGACGAACCAACTCATGAGGAACGCGCACACGAGGGCGCCTCCGAAGATCATCAATATTTTCTGCCGGTCCAGATTGCCCATACTATTTCCTTAACAAG
>CALFYN010000162.1 GCA_937952345.1 uncultured Acidobacteriota bacterium | reverse complement strand
GCCCGCCTTGACCAGAGCGGCGACAACCTCCACATTCACCCCCAAGCGGACGCCCAGATCCCAAAATGCCACGTCCACGGCATCGCCGGAGAACTCCCAATCACCACCAGCCCCCCGTTTCGCGGCGGCCTCGCTCGCAATCATCCCCAGCCGTGTCAACCGGGCTACGTTTTGCTGCTCCGACTCCGAAACCGGTTCCCCGTCCATCCGGCGCGTCCCACCTTGCGCACCATTCGTTACGAATCTGCCGCTCCACGGCACCCACACCGACTGCACGGTCTGCTTGTTCAGCGTCAGCGTACCTGTCTTGTCACTGGCGATGAACGTGCAACTGCCCAACCCTTCCACCGCCGTCAACCGCCGCACTATCACATTCCGCTTCGCCATACGGCTGGTTCCGATCGACAACGCTACCGTCATGGCAACAGGCAGTCCTTCAGGAATCGCCGAAACAGCCAGAGCCACTGCCAGAAAGAACACATCCACCATTGGCATGCCCCGTCCGATAGCTACTCCACCCAGTAACAGGCATGCTCCCAGCACGGCCCAACTCACCTGATGCGCGAACTTCTCCATCCGGATCACCAGCGGCGGCTTTGTCCCCTCTGCCAGGGTCACCGTCTTGGCAATCTTGCCCACTTCCGTGCGCAACGCCGTTGCCACCACCACCCCCAAACCACGGCCAACGGTAACCATCGCCCCGGCAAATGCCATGTTGTGGCGATCGGCCACGGGTAGATCGGGAGCGAGCGGTGTCACTCGCTTTTCCGCCGGCACGGATTCGCCCGTCAAAAACGCCTCGTCGATGGCCAGATTGTTTGCATCCAGTAATCGAATGTCCGCCGGCACCCGGACCCCCGATTCCAGGTAAACAATATCCCCTGGAACAAGTTCCTCCGCCGCAATCTCCAGAGTTCCTTCACGCCGCCGGACACGCGCTGAGATCCGCAGCATTTGCTGCAGACTCGCCGCACTCTTCTCCGCTTTGTGCTCCTGATACGCCCCAAGCCCCGCATTCAACAGCACCACTCCGAAGATGAATCCGGCGTCGGATGCGTCACCCATGCCGATCGCCACCACGCCCGCCGCTAGCAGGATGTAAATCAACGGGCTGGCAATCTGGTGCAGGAAAATCACCGGCAGGGTGGGCGCTTGCTTGGTCGGCAGTACATTCCGCCCAAACTCCCGCTGCCGCTCGGCGACTTGGTTGCTGCCCAACCCTTCCCGAAACGAAGCCAGCCTCTCCAGAACCGCCGCCTCGGGCATCGCATGCCATTCGAGCGGTGCGGGCACACCACTATCTCCCATTCGTTTCATGGCTTCAGCCTAAGCGTAACTGAGATCCGCCTGATAGCCTATACCCTATCGACTGGATGACAGGCTCGTACGTACACCAGGTGCAGTCAGATCTACTTGAAACGTCATGCCCCAAATCTGCGTAAATAGAATCATGACCCTTGCGTCCATTCTGCTGGCTCTCCTTCCGTCCGCACTCCCGGCCGCCCAGGAAGATCACCGGCCGGCAATGCGCAAGGCTGCCGAACTCCTCATCCAGGCTGATGACAACCTCGACAAGCTCTTCTTCACCCGCCGCCGTGAGAAACGCCAGCTCGACTCCGATGGCACCATTAAGTCCAAGGAAATCATCACTGTACGCCGCGAACCGTATGAAGACATGGTCATCATGCGCACCATTGCCAGAGACGATCAGCCGCTCTCCAGGGAAGAAATCGCGCAGCAGGAAGAGAACATCCGCCGCAGCGTCGCCGCCCATCGCGAACGCCTCGCCAAGGAAGGCCCCCCGAAACCCGCGCCTAAGAAAGAGGAAGACCACATGGCCCTCATTCGCGAATTCCCCGACGCCATGAACTTTCAGTTCACCGGCCCGGAGACGTTTCGGGGCCGCGCGGGCCTTGCCTACACCTTTACCCCACGCCCCGGCTACTCCCCGAAGTCCATGAAATCCCGCATGTTTGAAAAAATGAAAGGCCGTTGCATCCTCGACAAAGCCTCCGGGGAACTCGTCTTCGTGGAGGCCGAAATGTTCGATAACGTCAATCTGGCCTTCGGCTTAGCCGCCAAAGTCACGAAAGGTACCCGGTTCCGCCTCATTCGTACCGAAGCCGCCCCTGGAATCTGGGTGGAGGAAGACATGCACGCCCGTTTCTCCGCCCGCTTCATGCTCTTCAAGAACCTCCGCCAGGAGGTCGACACACGGTATACCGAATTCCGCCCACGTCCCGCAAAACAGCAAGAACGTGCCGCCGCCAACTGATCCTAAAAAAAATCCGGCTTTGATGATCCAAATTCCCGACGATCCTCGCGATACGCCGCAAGAGGACAATATGACAGCACTGGAGGCCACCCCAGTACCCGCCGGTCAAGGCGTTACCACGATCCTAGGGCGCATGGGCCAGGGCGATCGCCATGCCATTGACGATCTCACCCCACTCGTCTACAACGAACTGAAGCGGGTTGCCCGCAAACACCTCTATTCTGAGCGCCAAGATCACACCCTGCAATGCACTGCCCTCGTCCACGAAGCCTACCTCAAGCTCGCCGACCAGCGTGTTGTTTGGCAGAACCGCGCTCACTTCTTCGGCATCGCCGCCCAGCAGATCCGCCGCATCCTCATCGATCATGCCCGTGCCCGCCAGGCCGACAAGCGTGGCGGCGAGGCTCCACGCGTCTCTCTGGATGAAGCCATCGGCGTGCCCGAATCCAAGGATGTGGACGTCCTCGCCCTGAACGAAGCCCTCGAAGTGCTGGAGCGCATGGATCCGCGCCAGGCCAAGGTCGTCGAACTAAGATTTTTCGCCGGATTATCGGTGGAGGAGACCGCCGAAACGCTGGGATTATCCACAGCGACGGTGAAACGCGAGTGGGCCACGGCTAAGCTCTGGCTTTTCAAGGAAGTCAGGGCCCGGAGAAGGCCGTGACCCCCACTCGCTGGCAGCAGGTCAAGCAGGTCCTCAACACGGTTCTCGAACACGAAGATCCCCAAAAAACCGGCCTGCTCGCCGACCTCTGCGGCGACGACACCGAACTCCGCGCCGAAGTCGAGCGTCTCCTCGAAGACGCCGGCCAGGAAGAGGATTTCCTCGAAACACCTCCCGAACTCCCTGAGGTCGAACCCCGCGTCGGCCCCTATCGCATCCTCTCCAAGATCGGCGAAGGGGGCATGGGAATCGTCTATCGCGCCGTTCGTGAAGACGAGCAGTTCCGCATGATGGTCGCCCTCAAGATCCTGAGGCCCGGCCTCGCCCACGATTCCCTCATCCGCCGCTTCCGCCGCGAACGCCAGATCCTCGCCCGTCTTTCGCACCCCAACGTTGCCCGCCTTCTCGATGTCGGCGTGACTCGCGACGGGCGCCCCTACTTCGCCATGGAACTGGTGGAAGGACTCACCCTCGATCAATTCACCGCCTCCGCGTCACTCGAGGAAAAGCTCCGCCTGTTCGATCAGCTATGCGCCGCCGTCAGCGCCGCCCATCACAACCTCATCGTTCACGGTGACTTGAAGCCATCGAACGTACTCATCACCTCAAACGGCGTCCCCAAGCTCCTCGACTTCGGCATCTCCCGCCTCATGGACGGCGAATCCTTGGACTCCACCACCGTCGCCCTCCGAGCCATGACTCCTGCCTACGCCAGCCCTGAACAACTGCGCGGCGAACCCATCTCCACCTGGAGCGATGTCTATTCCCTCGGTCTGATCCTCTACGAACTCCTTACCGGCAAGCGCCCCTTCTCGTTCACTTCCCGTGTCCCGGAAGGCATTCTTCGTGAGATCCAGCAGAATCCGCCGCGCAAGCCAAGCGAAGCCAGCGGCAACCGCGCGCTTGCCGGCGACCTCGACAACATCATCCTCAAGGCGATTCACCTCGAACCCGAACGCCGTTACGCATCTGTCGACCAACTCGCCGCCGACCTCCAGCGATACAAGAAGGGCCATCCCGTTCAGGCACGCCCCGATACCGTCGCCTACCGAGCCAGGAAGTTCGTCCGCCGCAACCGTCTCGCTGTTGCCGCATTCGCCGGTATTCTCATTGCCCTCACGGCCGGCATCCTCTCCACAGCCCGTCAGGCACGGATCGCCCGCGAAGAGCGCTCCCGCGCCGAACGCCGATTCCAGGATGTCCGCCGCATGGCAAACATGATGATGTTCCAGATGGACGAGGCGCTCTCCTCCATGCCCGGTGGCGTCGAGGTCCGCAAGACCATGGTCTGGCATTCGCTCGCCTATCTCGACGGCTTGGCGAAAGAATCCAGCGCCGACCTCGAACTCCAGCGCGAACTCGCCGTTGCCTACGAAAAGATGGGCGACGTGCTCGGCCGTCCGCTTACCGCCAACCTCGGCGATACCGCCGGCGCGCTGGCCAGCTATCGCAAAGCACTCACCATTCGCGAGGCCATCGCCGGCAAGCAGCCCGGCAACAGCATAGCCAAACAGGAACTGGCCACGATATACCAGCGCATGAGCGCCATTCTCAAGGTGACCGGCGACCACCGCCAGGCCCTCAGCCTCGACCAAAAGACCATCGCCATCCGCGCCGGCCTGCTGCAAGGCGACCCCAAGAACCGGCAACTCCAGCGTGAACTCGCCTCCAGCTACACATCGCTCGGCGGCACGCTTTCGCAACTCGGCCAGTGGAACGAAGTCCTCGAAACCCGCCAGGAAGCGCTGAAGCTGTGGCAGAGGCTCGCCGCCCGCGAAGATGTCTCCATCGACGAAGGACGCGGACTTGCGCTCGCCCACTCCCGCCTCGGCAGCATTCTCTTTTACCTCAAGCGGCCATCCGATGCCATGCCGCACTACGCCAAGGCCCTTGAGATCGACCTCAGCCTCGTCAGGGCGCATCCACAGAACACCCAGTTGCAGTCCGCCATGGCGCAATCGCTGGTTGCCTACGGCCTGGCTTTGTTCCGCACCGGCAACACCGCGGACGCCTTACGGCACTATCGCCAGGCTCTACCCGAGTTCGAAAGCCTCACCACCGCCGATGCCAGCGACATGCGCGCTCACAGCATGCTCGCCACCTGCCGGTATCGCATCGCCGAAGCCTTGCTCCACTCCGGCGCATCCGCCAAGGCTCTCGTCGAAGCCAAGGCCACTCTTGAGATCCGTCTCGACCTCGCCAGAAGAAACGCCGTCAGCGTCGGCGCACGCGGCGAAGTCGCCGAGTCCAAGGAACAACTCGGCGATATCTACACAGCCCTCTCCCAAAAAGAACAGGCCCGCCCCATGTTCGAACAGGCCCGCGCCATCCTTGCCGAAATGCGCAACAAGGGCCAGCTGAGCGCTTCCGGTCAGATCGACCTCGATCGCATAGAAAGGAAGCTGCACCAGTGAATCAACCAAGCTTCCCCGAAATGTATGAGCAACACCTCGTCGGCCCGCTTTTCCGCCCATTCGCCGAAGCCGTTCTTAATCATACAGCCTTGGCTCCAGGCCACCGCGTTCTCGATGTGGCCTGTGGCACGGGAATCGTCGCCCGGCTCGCCCGGCAGCAGGTCGGCGATGCAGGCCACGTAGCCGGTGTGGATCTCAGCAGGGGCATGCTCGGCGTAGCGCGCCGGCTTGCACCGGATATCGAATGGCGGGAAGGTGACGTTGCGGCGCTTCCCCTGCTTGAAGGAGAAACCTTCGACGCAGTCACCTGTAATCAAGGATTGCAATTCTTTCCGGACAAGCCTGCTGCCGTGCGCCACATGCGGCGCGCGCTCAAACCGGGAGGCCGCATCGCCATCGCCACCTGGCACAACGACAGTGAGATGCCATTCCTCGCCCAATTGCGTCGCATTGCCGAAAAGCACCTCGGCCCCATTCAAGACAACCGCTTCGCCTTCGGAGATCCTGCCGCCATGGAATCCCTGCTCCGCGACGCCGCCTTACGGGACATCCGCGTCAGCAGCATCCATCGCGATCTTCGCTTCCCCGACCGTGCATTTTTGCGGCTCAATGCCATGGCCTTTCTGGGAATGAGTGCCGCCAGGGAGATGGGCGAGCAGAAGCGTAATCAGGCCATCGAAGCCATCCTGGAAGAAAGCGAAGCGGCAGCGAAAGCTTGCCAGGCCGGAGACGGACTTGCGTTCGAGATGCGCACCATCCTCGCCACCGGCGTGTGCTGATTCCGGCCTACGCAACCTCCGCCTGCAGGTGCCGCGGCACCGATACGCCGCCACCATAGTCCTTCATGTCCGTGTGGCGCTAGAGTTGCCTCTGACTAGTCAACCGCCCACTCCTTCACCGGAAACCGTGCCAGGCACCTGGAGCTGTCCCGGAGCCTCAAGTGGTCCGCTGCGTGAAATACAATTGGGGATACCCGAATCCGATATGGGGTTTGACCCGTCAGCCTTAGCCATTCAAGTGCATGTGCTGTAGAGTTCCCGTTTCGAAGATGGTTTGGGAATTGAATACGTTGGAGGACGGCTGTGTCTGGGACTTTCATCAATGGTGTTACCCCCGAGTTGATCTATCAGATGAATTTTATGTGGGGGCATCCTCAACATACGATCATCAATGTGCAAGGCCTGACAGGCGGCGATGGGGCGCGCATCCAGAATTCGCCTCAGGTCAACAAGTGGGCATCATCCACTGGCAAGCTTCTCAATGTGGGGAATTGGTTCGCAAGCTTGAATGGCAGCACCGACGACACGAAGTTGGTTCGTGACATGACTGCCTTCCTTCAGGAGGTGTTTGATCCGAGAGGAAAGCTGATACTTACTGGAAAAAGCCGGGGAGGCATGAACATTCTGCAACTTTGCAGGTTCCTACAGCAGCGATGCCGGTTCTTCAAGCTCAAACAGGTTACTGAAGGCCTACCTGACAATCGTCCAAAAGGGCAGTTCTGGACCAACGATGGCTCCTCTTACATCGTGGAACTCAAGGT
>CALFYN010000161.1 GCA_937952345.1 uncultured Acidobacteriota bacterium | reverse complement strand
CTGCCATTGTAAGGGCGCCGGCCAGTTCTGTACCTCCACCTCTTGGGCGGGGAGCAAGACTGTGAATGCGCCCGCTAAGAGCACGGCGCGTGTTAACAGTCGGACCGATGGGAGAGTAGTCATGTCGAATGAGAAGTTATCACGAGGGGTGAAATTTCTCATTCGAAATCGGCGAAATCGACTGCTTTGGTCGAATCGTTTAACGAGCGGCCTCGCATCAGTCGAGACTCTAGTACAATGAACCATCCAAAGCGCTATGAATCCCGGTGACAAGCTGGCTGGTTACCAGATCCGGTCCCTGTTAGGGGTGGGAGGCATGGGTGAGGTGTATCTGGCAACCGACCCACGCCTGGGCCGCGACGTGGCGATCAAAGTGCTCGCCCCAGCTCTGGCCGGCAACGCCGACACGATCGCCAGATTCGAACGCGAAGCGCGGCTGCTGGCTTCGCTCAACCACAGCGGGATCGCTTCCATCTACGGTTTCGAGCGCGATGGCGCAACACCGTTCCTGGTGCTGGAGTATGTGCCGGGCCAGACGCTGGCGGAACTTGCCGGAAAACTGGACGACGACGACATCCACCGCTACGCGCTGCAGATGATTGACGCATTGGAGGCCGCGCATGAGAAGGGGGTAGTGCACCGCGACTGGAAGCCGGCGAATATCAAGATCACACCGGAAGGCAAGGTGAAGGTGCTCGATTTTGGTCTGGCGAAGGCACTGACAGAAGAACCGGCATCGCCCACCATTTCCGCCTCGCAGGCCACCGTGGTTCACGCATCCACCAAAGTGGGCACGATCATGGGGACGCCGGCCTACATGAGTCCGGAGCAGGCGCGCGGGAAAGCGGTGGATAAGCGGGCCGACATCTGGGCATTCGGGGCCGCGCTGTATGAGTTGATCGCCGGCTCACCCGCATTCCCTGGAGACAACGTGGCCGATATCCTCTCCAGCGTGGTGAAAGATGAGCCGGATTGGACGCGCATACCGAAGCCGTGGCAGAGGCTACTGAAACCGTGCCTGGTGAAAGATCCGGGCAAACGCCTGCGCGATATCGGCGATGCACGCATGCTGCTGCAGGTGGAAGAGCAGCCCGCGCAGGCACAGCCAGAGCGGCGAAAACCTCGAAGTTGGATCCTCATCCCCGCTGGGCTTGCACTCGCTGCACTCGGCGCGTTCATGGATTATGTCGTGCGCAAGCCCGAAGACAAGCCGCCGCTCGTCTCCCGCTTCCTGATCGAGCGAGGCAACGCCAGCGCTGTCGCGATTTCCTCCGACGGGCGAAGTGTCGCCTACCGCATACCGGGAAATCTGGTGGTGAGGAAACTCGCGGAAGCTCAGCCCCGGATTCAACCGGTTCCGGGGAGTAACATAAGCCCCGTGTTGAGCATGTCTCCCGATGGAACCGCACTCGCTTCCACTCAGAGCCAGTTATTCACCCTTGGCCAGGATGGCCAGCGGACATTCCTTGGGCCTAAGTACATGGAAGGAGTCCATTGGGCGGAAGATCAAAAGATCCTCTACAACCATACTGCGACCCCAGGACTCTTCGAGATATCTGCCCACGGCGGAACACCGCGGCAGATTACAGCGAAGAATCTTCGGTTGCCATATGCAATCCCTGGCTCCGATTGGCTGCTTGCTTGCGAACTGCGTGTAGGAGGCAATGCTCAATACGAAGTCGTTCTCTTCCACCCTGGCACCCAGGAAGTAAGAAGAATTGGTGTTTCGGGAACCCATCCGAAGTTCCTGGAGCCTGGTTTCATTGTCTATGTCACGCAAGGTTCTCTACACGCCGTGCCTGTCGACCGGAAGGCAATGCAGCAAACGGGCCCGGCCATAAAAGTATTGGATGGGGTAAGCCTGTGGGATCTGAGCCGCAACGGAGATCTGCTCTACTCCACACGTTTGTTGAACGACAAAGTGGACCTGATCCATACGACTCGCCAAGGAATAAGCAGTAAGGTGGCGGCCCTCGACCAACGGTTGGGTCAGTTGTCGCTTTCGCCCGACAATTCCAGGGTTCTATTAGGCCGGAAAGGCGTCGACGCGGATATATGGCTATTTGACTTCGAGCGGAAAGTGCTCTCCCGTCTCACTACGGAACCGGAAGAAGATGAAACTCCTGTGTGGGCGCCCGATGGGAAGCGATTCGCTTATGCCTCTCAGCGAGGGGAGACGCGCAAGATTGTCATCCGGCAAGCCGATGGCTCCTCGACCGAAGAAGAGGTCTATGCTGGACAATTGCATTCGCACGTCCATTCTTGGAGTCCCGATGGCCGGAGTATTGTGTTTAGTACCACGCGACTGGGCCAACACGATCTGCGCATCGCCTCATTCGATGGGAACAAATGGGGCTCCCGAGAGTGGCAGGCAACAAAGTTTGAAGAGAATTTCGGATACTTTTCTCCCGACGGCAGATGGGTTGCTTACGTATCCGATGAATCGGGCGCGAGGCAGTTGTTTGTCGCCCCACTCAAGGGGGCTGGGAAGTGGCAGATTTCATCGAACGGCATTGAAGGCGCGAGTTGGGCTCGCAACGGCCGTGAACTGTTCTTCGTTTCGAATCGAAAAATGATGGCTGTAGCAGTGGATACTACCAATGGTTTCAAGCCGGGTGCTGCAAAACAGCTCTTTGATCTCCCGGGGACGGGGTCCTTCGTGATCTCGGGTGACGGGAGCTTCTTCCAACTGCAACCGCCCCCCGAAGAACATCGCGGCGAGGTCTACCTGGTGCAGAACTGGGTGGAGGAAGTGAAGCAGAAATTCCGCAAGTAAGGATCGAGCCGTAGGCAATGTGCGAACTCGACAAGCATACCGGCGCCGGCGGAGAGCGCTCACTCTAGTACAATGAACCATCCAAAGCGCTATGAATCCCGGTGACAAGCTGGCGGGTTACCAGATCCGGTCCCTGTTAGGGGTGGGAGGCATGGGTGAGGTGTATCTGGCAACCGACCCACGCCTGGGCCGCGACGTGGCGATCAAAGTGCTCGCCCCAGCTCTGGCCGGCAACGCCGACACGATCGCCAGATTCGAACGCGAAGCGCGGCTGCTGGCTTCGCTCAACCACAGCGGGATCGCTTCCATCTACGGTTTCGAGCGCGATGGCGCAACACCGTTCCTGGTGCTGGAGTATGTGCCGGGCCAGACGCTGGCGGAACTTGCCGGAAAACTGGACGACGACGACATCCACCGCTACGCGCTGCAGATGATTGACGCATTGGAGGCCGCGCATGAGAAGGGGGTAGTGCACCGCGACTGGAAGCCGGCGAATATCAAGATCACACCGGAAGGCAAGGTGAAGGTGCTCGATTTTGGTCTGGCGAAGGCACTGACAGAAGAACCGGCATCGCCCACCATTTCCGCCTCGCAGGCCACCGTGGTTCACGCATCCACCAAAGTGGGCACGATCATGGGGACGCCGGCCTACATGAGTCCGGAGCAGGCGCGCGGGAAAGCGGTGGATAAGCGGGCCGACATCTGGGCATTCGGGGCCGCGCTGTATGAGTTGATCGCCGGCTCACCCGCATTCCCTGGAGACAACGTGGCCGATATCCTCTCCAGCGTGGTGAAAGATGAGCCGGATTGGACGCGCATACCGAAGCCGTGGCAGAGGCTACTGAAACCGTGCCTGGTGAAAGATCCGGGCAAACGCCTGCGCGATATCGGCGATGCACGCATGCTGCTGCAGGTGGAAGAGCAGCCCGCGCAGGCACAGCCAGAGCGGCGAAAACCTCGAAGTTGGATCCTCATCCCCGCTGGGCTTGCACTCGCTGCACTCGGCGCGTTCATGGATTATGTCGTGCGCAAGCCCGAAGACAAGCCGCCGCTCGTCTCCCGCTTCCTGATCGAGCGAGGCAACGCCAGCGCTGTCGCGATTTCCTCCGACGGGCGAAGTGTCGCCTACCGCATACCGGGAAATCTGGTGGTGAGGAAACTCGCGGAAGCTCAGCCCCGGATTCAACCGGTTCCGGGGAGTAACATAAGCCCCGTGTTGAGCATGTCTCCCGATGGAACCGCACTCGCTTCCACTCAGAGCCAGTTATTCACCCTTGGCCAGGATGGCCAGCGGACATTCCTTGGGCCTAAGTACATGGAAGGAGTCCATTGGGCGGAAGATCAAAAGATCCTCTACAACCATACTGCGACCCCAGGACTCTTCGAGATATCTGCCCACGGCGGAACACCGCGGCAGATTACAGCGAAGAATCTTCGGTTGCCATATGCAATCCCTGGCTCCGATTGGCTGCTTGCTTGCGAACTGCGTGTAGGAGGCAATGCTCAATACGAAGTCGTTCTCTTCCACCCTGGCACCCAGGAAGTAAGAAGAATTGGTGTTTCGGGAACCCATCCGAAGTTCCTGGAGCCTGGTTTCATTGTCTATGTCACGCAAGGTTCTCTACACGCCGTGCCTGTCGACCGGAAGGCAATGCAGCAAACGGGCCCGGCCATAAAAGTATTGGATGGGGTAAGCCTGTGGGATCTGAGCCGCAACGGAGATCTGCTCTACTCCACACGTTTGTTGAACGAC
>CALFYN010000160.1 GCA_937952345.1 uncultured Acidobacteriota bacterium | reverse complement strand
GCGTCCCATCGCCCAGCACACGCCGCCTGCTCTTCCGCGACTGACCTGCCGGAGGGCGCCGCCATGTGCATTGCCATAAGACCCTTGTACCTCTGCGCCGCCATGGCCATTGTCACTCCACAGCCATTGAGTGACCTCACCCGCAAGCCCTATCTCGAACTGCTCGAAATTGCTCCCACCGTTCACTTCCCGCCCACCGCCTACGCCGCCCTGCGCCAGGATCTGGAACAGGAAAAGCAACGTGAATCCAACCGCCTCCAGCAGCAGGAGAAACAACTCCAGGAGCAGATCAAACAACAGCGCGGCAAACTCAACGCGCTGAACCGCAAGCCGCACAAGGACTCCGAGGCTATGACCGAAGAGCGCCGCCAACTGCACTGCGCCATTCTCAAAGCCGAGCGCGAACTGCAGGAAAAACGCACCGAGCGGACCCACGGGCTCCCCGTCCAATTTGACAACCGCATGGCAAAAGCCGACTTGCTCGAACAGTGGCCGGCGAAGCTCGATGAAATCCGCCGTGCGCGCCTCGAAGACCGCGCCCACCTGCGTCCCCATGGTGACGTCATGGATATCGGGGTCCGCGTCGTCGGCGAAGGCCAGGCCAAAGACGTCAAGCTCGGCCAGGACACCATCCGCCAGTTGAAATCCTACGGCCTCATGCCTCCCGAACTCGAAGACGCGGTCATCAGGAAGTACACACAGCAGCTCGCCCAAACACTGGCCGCCAGTTCCGATCTCAAAGTCCCCGTCCAGGTCACCGTTCTGCAGAGCCAGGAAATCAACGCCTTTGCGCTGCCCGGCGGCTATCTCTACCTCACCACGGGCTTGCTCGAAAAAGCCGAATCCGAATCCGAACTCGCCGGCGTCATCGCCCACGAAATGGCCCACGCCGCCGCACGACACGGCCACCGGCTGATGAAGCGCGCCACTGTCGCTAACATCGTCTATCAGGCCGCCCAGGTGGCTGCCGTGATTTTCACCGGCGGCGCCGTCGGCATCGGCGCCTACTACGCCTTACAGTACGGCTTCTTCGGGCTTGGCATGGTTCTGGACTTGGCTCTCCTCGGCGTCAACCGCGAATTCGAAGCCGAAGCCGATCAACTCGGCGTCCAGTATTGCTGGCACGCCGGCTACGATCCGCGCGGCTTCATCACCTTCTTCGACAAAATGGCCGGCGAGGAAGGCTACGTCAAGTCGGCCAGTTGGTTCCGCACCCATCCGCCCTTCTTCTCCCGCATTGTCGCCACCTTCAGCGAGATCGAATACCTGCCCCACAAAGACAACCTGCGTGTCGACTCCAACGAGTTTCAGACCATCCGCAAACGGGTCACACGGGAAATCAAGAAGCAGCGGGATCAGAAGGCCCCCACCCTGCGGCGCTTCCCGCAATGCGATGATGATGAGCCTCCCGTCAAAGACTCAGAACTGGACACGGCGACAGCCGAATCAGGTCATGGCTATTGGTGCGTAACCTCCCCAGCACTCCTCTCGCGTGGCCTCTCCCGATAACCAGCAGGTCGGCGTGCACTGCCTCGCACTTGCCGGCGATCGAGGCTGCCAATCCAGCACCCTCCAACACCTCCAGCGGTTCCGTGACGCCGGCCGCCGCGGCCAGCGGCGGATATTCGCGCTGCGCCGAATCCACCAGAAACCGATGCGCGTGCGCCGCCACTTCGCTGTAAAACCGCGGATCCACCGCCGGCACGGAATGTACCACCGACAGCGGCGCGCCATAGGCGTTCGAGACTTCTTTTGCCTTCGCCAGCAAATCGGCAGTCCGCGGCCCCATATCGACGGCGCAGACCACCGCGCGCACGTCCGCGTGGATCGCCCCCGCCTCTTCGGAGTGCGCCGTCGTCCAAACCGCGCACTCTGCGTCATGCAACACCGACGCCGTCACCGATCCCAGCAGCAACTGCCGGAATCGCGTGAAACCGTGTGTCGCCATGACCATCAGATCGATGTTCTCCTCCTCCACATACCGCAGAATCTCCTTCGCCGGCCGGCCCGTACGCAACACGTGATGCACGAACCGGCCGTTGAAAGCGGCCGCTCCGAACTGCCGGAGCTTCTGCATGTGCTCCTCGACAATATCGGCGAAGGGCGGATCCTCTCCCGGACTCGGCAGATCCAGCACGTGCAGCAATGTCAGCCGCGCCCGGAACCGCTCCGCCGTGGCCGCCGCAAACGGCGCCAATGCCTCGCTGCGGTGGGAAAAGTCCACCGGGAAGAGGATATTCTCAAACAGGTTCATGTAGTCAACTCCAACAGGTTCTCGACGGATTTTACACCGGGCGTCAGACGCGCCGCTGTTTCCGCGCGCTTCGAATCGCGCTCGGAAACCTCTCCTGTCAGAATCACACGCCCGTCGAGCGCCGTCACCTGCACCGAGTGCGGATGATCCACGCAGCGCCCCAACCGCGTCCGGATGCGCGCCTCCAGCTTCGGATCCGGCACCTCCTCGCCGCGGTGCATGATCGACTTCGCCTCCGCCAGCACACCTTTCGTCCGATGCTCAAAATCGGCCAGCTTGTGGTCCACCTCTTTCAGTCCATGCCGCGCCAGGCTGAAGCATTTGTCACGAACCATGGTGCGCCTCGCCTTGCCCCTGTGCGGATCGAGAAAGTACATCAACCCCGCACCCAACCCCGCCGCCGCGCAAAGCCCCGCCCCCAGGCACGCGGCTAGTTTCGCTTTGGCCAACAACTCCGATTGGCCCCGTTCCGTTTCCGGTTTCATGAGAGATCTCCTTTCCAGATTGTTTTGTGGCTCAGTACCGGAACAGCGCCGCGATACTCGCCTTTTCCGGCATTCGCTCCGGCGACAGCACCCAGACGTTGCCTTCGTGCCGCACGGTTTCGATCATTGCCGCATTCAGAAAATCGTCGTTCGCGCTTCGGAATTCGCCCGACAGCAGAATGCGCCCGGAAAGCCGGTCCAAGTTTCCGGTCTGATCGTTGGCCCCCATGGCGATAAACAGGTGCAGCACCCGGCCCGCCTCCGCCGAAATAACGATGCGCGTGGTTTCGTGCGATTTTTCACGCGGCGCGGCACGGTCCATATCGGAGAGCGCCTTACGCTCGTTCTCCGGCGCCCACCGTTGTACGATGTTCCGCGCCAGCCGCGTAATCTCTTCATCGGACCAGCCGCCATCCGGGCTTCCCGACACCGCTTCCACCAGAATCAGCGGATACGTGTTGATGCGCAGGTACGAGGCCACGTCCGTCTCCGTTCCGGCCAGCACCAGCGGAACATGCACCTGGTTCAACACCGGGCGCAATCCGCGGTCAATCGCCTTGTGGAAGTCGTGTAGCTGGTGATACTCCTTATCGTGTCCCGCGCCGGTTCCGAACATCACCCCGCCCATCTTTCCCGTGCTCGGCCCCGCGCTCGATTTCCCCATCAGATCGTGGTCCGGCTGCTTAAAAGCGCCGAACTCCTCAAGCGCCGTCGGCACATCGTCCGGCAACGGCACCTCGCAAGTCTGTCCGCCGCTCCACTCGAGCAGCCGGATTCTCTTCCTCGCCAGCGCCAGCACCAGGAACCTGCGGTTCTGCACCAGCATCTCCCACAGCGGACGCACATAGAAACGGCCTTCCAGCCGCCACGTCTCCGAAACCGGCCACGGCAGCTTGAAAATCAGGAACAGATGCGGCGAGCGAAAGATCGCCAGTCCGCCATCCTGCCCCTTCTCGAAAACCGGATCCCTGCTCAGCGCGCGAATCGGAGCCAGCAGGTCTTCCCGATCCGGCGCCAGCACGCTCCGGTCCACCAATGCCTCCTCCAGCGCCGGCAGCAGCGTGCGCAGCCGGTCGGCCGCCGCCGCCGTGCCGCCGCCCTTGGCATGCCCTCCCAGGTAGATCGAAAGGCACGCCCCTTCCTGTTCACACAACTCGCGGATGTCCGCCCATTCCGGCACCTTCCACTCATGATTCTGTTTTGGAGTTTGGACTGCGGTTTTCATCCATGGCCTCCTTTCCAAGGCAAATCCCCACTTCGGCGATGACGATCTTGCCGCCTCAGGCCGCCTCTTCTTCCATCGGCGAGCGCGGCGGCTTCTTCTCCGGAATCTCGGTCAGTGTGGCTTCCGTCAGCAGCAATGTGCTGGCAACGGAAACAGCGTTTTCGAGGCTCGTGCGCACCACTTTCGTGGGATCGATGATGCCCGCCTCCACTAAATCGACGAACTCGTTCTTCGACGCGTCCAGGCCCATGTTGGCCTCGGAGTGGCGCATCCGGTCCACCGCCACTCCGTCGTCGAACCCGCTGTTTTCGGCGATTTGCCGCGCCGGCGTTTCCAGGGCCCGGCGCAGGATGCGCACGCCCGTCCGCTCATCGCCGTCGCAGGTTTGTTCCATTTGCTCCACCGCGTCGATCGTCCGCAGCAGCGCCAGTCCGCCGCCGGGCACAATTCCTTCCTCGATTGCGGCGCGTGTCGCGCTGATCGCATCTTCGAAGGCTTCCTTGCGGTTCTTCATCTCCGCCTCCGAGGGCGCCCCGACGCGTAATACTGCCACCCCACCCGCGAGCTTCGCTAACCTCTCTTTCAGCTTATCGCGATCGTAGTCCGATGTCGTCTCGTCAATCTGCTTCCGCAACTCGTGGCAACGGCCTTCGATCGCCGCCTTCGCCCCAGCCCCGCCCACAATCGTCGTCGTGTCTTTGTTCACCACCACCCGCTTCGCTGAACCCAGATCGGCGATGGCCACATGTTCCAGCTTCACGCCCAACTCCTCCGCCACCAGGTGTCCCCCGGTGAGAATCGCGACATCGTCCAGCATTGCCTTGCGCCGGTCTCCAAAGCCCGGAGCCTTCACCGCCACGCACGGCAGCGTCCCGCGGATCTTGTTCAGCACCAGCGTTGCCAGCGCCTCGCCCTCCACATCCTCGGCCACAATCAACAGCGGGCGCCCCTGCCGCACCACTTCTTCGAGCAGCGGCAGCAGATCCTTCATGCTCGAAATCTTTTTTTCGTGCAGCAGCACCAGCGGATCCTCCAGCACCGCTTCCATCTCCTCCGGATCGGTGACGAAGTACGGCGACAGAAAGCCGCGGTCAAACTGCATCCCTTCCACGACATCCACCACGGTTTCCGTGGTCTTTGCCTCCTCCACCGTAATCACGCCCTCTGAGCCCACTTTCGCCACGGCATCGGCCACCAGTTGCCCGATGGATTCGTCATTATGCGCCGACACCGTGGCCACCTGCGCCTGCTCGCGCGGATCGCGTACCGGGCGCGAGATCGCCTTCAATTTCTCCACGGCGGCTTTCAATCCGCGGTCCAGCCCATGCTTCAACTCGATCGCGCTGGCCCCCGCCGCCACGTTCCGGATGCCGTCGGCATACAGCGCATACGCCAGCACGGTGGCAGTGCTGGTGCCGTCGCCCACGGCCGATCCGGTGCGCTCCGCCGCTTCGCGGATCATCCGCGCGCCCAGATTCTCCACCGGATCCTTCAGTTCAATCTCTTTCGCAATGGTCACACCGTCGTTGCACACCAACGGGTGCCCAAAACGCTTCTCAATCAGCACGCATTTCGATTTCGGCCCGAGAGTCACACGCACGGCATCGGCAACCGTCGCCGCTCCGTGCAACAGAGCTTCGCGGGCATTGGAACGGAACAGTAGTTGTTTTGCCGGCATAGCACTACTTTTCCGTGCAAGCGGCCAGCCAAAGTGAAGCCCATGTCCATGCCACAATAGGCAGAACCATGGCTGCGACAGAGGAAGTTCACCTTCGCCGATCCCTCACATTAGGGCAACTGATCATCATGGGCATCATCATGATCCAGCCCACTGCCCCCATGCCGCCCTACGGCGCCATCCATGTCGTCGGCAAGGGCCACGTCGTCACCACAGTCTTGATCGCCATGGTCGCCATGCTCTGCACCGCCATCAGCTACGGACGCATGGCCCGAGCCTATCCCGCCGCCGGCTCCGCCTACACCTACGTCGGCCAGGAAGTGCATCCCGTTTTCGGCTATCTCACCGGCTGGAGCATGCTGCTCGATTACGTCGTCAATCCCCTCATCTGCACCATCTGGTGCGCCAGCGCGTTTCGTGATTTCTTCCCCGGCCTCCCCCAATGGGTCGCCGTATTCTTCTTCGCCGGCCTGTTTACGGCAATGAATTTGCGAGGCATACAAGCGACAGCACGCACAAACCAGGTTCTGACGGTGGCCATGGGCCTGGTGATTCTTTGGATGATTGCCGCCTCTTTGCGGTACGTGTTCGGTCAACCCGATCCGCAATGGACGCGGCCCTTTTACGACCCGGCGACGTTCTCCTGGAGTTCCATCTCCACGGCGACCTCGGTCGCGGTGTTGACCTACATCGGATTCGACGCCATCTCGACGCTCTCCGAAGAGGTGAAGAATCCGCGGCGCAATATTCTGCTCGCGACGGTCTATGTGTGTCTCATCATCGGAGCGCTCTCCGCCATCGAGGTCTACGTCGCCCAAATGGTGTGGCCCGGCGTCGAGCCCTTCCCGAACAACGACACCGCCTACATGCACGTCGCCCGTCGTGCCGGCGGCGAAGCCTTGTTCATCGTCATCACCTGGACCCTGGTGGTCGCCACCATCGGCTCCGGCAGCGGCGCGCAACTCGCCGGCGCCCGCCTCCTCTACGGCATGGGCCGGGACAACACGCTGCCCAACGCCATCTTCGGCCGCCTCCATCCGAAAACGCGCGTCCCCGCTTACAACGTCATCTGGATCGGCCTCACCTGCGCCATCGGCGGCCTCGTCATGAGCTACCAACTCGGCGCCGAACTCCTCAACTTCGGAGCCCTCATCGGATTCATGGGCGTCAACCTCAGTTCCGTTCTCCGCTACTGGGTCCGCGCCCAAGAAAAACACTGGCTGCAACTCGTCCCCGGCCTCGCCGGACTCCTCATCTGCTTCTACCTCTGGATCAGCCTCAGCCGCAATGCCCAGATGGCCGGCTGGACCTGGCTCATCATAGGCATCCTCTACGGCGCCTACAAAACCGGAGGCTACCGCCGCCCCATGCCCCGCTTCGCCAGCGGCGGTGAATAAAGCCGTGATGGGTGCGCGACATGAAAGTGGAAGTCATGCGGCCCTACGGCCCTCCCAGTAGGTC
>CALFYN010000159.1 GCA_937952345.1 uncultured Acidobacteriota bacterium | reverse complement strand
GACTCGCGCCCGGCAAACTGCCGGTTTAGCGCCACGACGATGCTCGGAGACAGTTCCCGCAATCGCGGATACAACGCCGCGTAATGGTCGAATACGGATTCTAGACGGCTGCCGGGACTCACTTCCAGATCCTCGCGGGTGAGGCCTGTAACGTCCTTCAGCACGCCGAAAAACAGAACTTGGACGCGCACTGATTCTAGCCTATCAGACGCGCGCCAACCCCTTTCGATTTCAGGCTTTTTCCATCCCCGCCTTGCCGTCCAGCACCACAAACGAGGCCCGCGTCTCGAACGGCGCACCCGGCTTCGTCACATACGGCACCACCCGGTAATCGGCCCGCAATTGCGTCTTCGTCGCCGTGCACGACACATACCCCCGCTGCTGGTTGTGGAACCGGATGTGCGGATTCTCCGCCATCGCCGACTGCGCCTTATCCGCCGCATCTTCTCCATCCCCAGACGATGAAATCGACGTGCCCACAAACTCCACACCCACTGTGCGCGACTTCGGGTCCGCGAAATCCACCTTCAGATCCGCCGCCCAGTTACTATGAATATCCCCCGTCACCGTTACGAAATTCTTCACCTTCTTCGCCGCCAGGTACTCCATCACCGCCTTCAATTCCCCAGCGTATCCGGTCCACTTGTCCATGCTGTAAGCCACCTCCGGGCCGGGCTTGCGGTCAAGCCACGCCATCATCACCTGGTTGGCGATGATGTTCCACTGCCCCTTCGATTGCGCCAGCCCATCCAGCAGCCATTTCCGCTGCCCCGCCCCCAGAATCGTCTGTCCCGCCGCCGTGCTCTCCCCGCACATCGGCCCCGTACCCGCGCCACACGGCTTCCTGCTCCGGTACTGCCGCGTATCCAGCACGAATATCTCCCCTAACTGCCCGTACCGCAACCGCCGGTACAACTGCATGTTCGATCCCACCGGCAAAGACGTGCGCCGCAGCGGCATGTGCTCGTAATAAGCCTGATACGCGCTCGCCCGCCGCTCCAGAAACGCCGTCCGCGCCATCCCGTCTTCCGGAAAATCGTTGGCGTAATCGTTATCCACCTCGTGGTCATCCCACGTCACAATCCAAGGAAACCGGTGATGCGCCCGTTGCAGCAGGGCATCAGTCTTATACAACGCGTGCCGGTTGCGATAGTCCGTCAGCGACACAATCTCCGCCCCCGTATGCTTCCGCGGCCGTCCCGCCTGCGTCGAGATCCCGCCTTCGTAAATGTAATCCCCCAAATGGATCACCAGATCCAGATCCTCTTCCGCCATGTGCTGATACGCCGTGTAATAACCCGTCTCATAGTGCTGGCACGAAGCAAACGCAAACCGCAGCTTGTCCGCCGCCAACGGAGCCGTCCGCGTCCGCGCCACAGGGCTATCCCAACCGCCCGCCGAAAACTGGTAGTAATACCACGCCCCCGGCTGCAATCCCGTCAGCTCCACGTGCACCGAATGCGCCAGGTCCGGCGATGCCGTAGCCTTCCCCTTGCGCACGACGTTCGCCATCTTTTCATCCGTTGCCACACGGTAGTCCACCGCCACCGCTTCCGGATCCATCCCGCCACCATGAATCGGATCCTGCGCCAGCCGCGTCCACAGCACCACGCCGCTCGCCGTCGGATCCCCCGACGCCACCCCCAAGGTGAAGGGGTTCTTCGCCAGCTTCACAGCCCCCAGCACCTTCTCCCACGGGTTCAGTGCCGTCAACCCCAGCCATGCCCCACTCCGGGCC
>CALFYN010000158.1 GCA_937952345.1 uncultured Acidobacteriota bacterium | reverse complement strand
GACCCCATAAACGGAACAAGGCCGCCAGAGGAACCCTGGCGGCCTTGATTCTTTTAGAGCGGAATACTCAATTGGAAAACGAACGTGATAAAGAAAAATGGTTCCAAGTGACCAACATTCCAGTTTGCCCACCCGCTGTGCATGCTCAGCGTGAGCGTGGCGTAACAATCTTGCCGTGCGATTGCCCTGTGGCTCCCCGCCCCCGGATTTGCCGGTTGCGCTTCAATGCCATCGGGTTCGCCAGTCGCGCCAGATTGCCCGAAGCCGATTCACTCGTGGTAGCCTTTCTCTAGCCTGTAAGGATTCCCGGTCTCCCGGCCCACCCTCGCAGGATCAACGATCCCGGCTTGCCACTTCGCGATTAGCGCCAACCTTCCGCCTTGCCCGGTCCGCCTTCCAACTCCCGGCCTCGCCCGTTTCCGCATTCGGGGCCGATCTACACTGGAAAACCCGTTGCCTGGCTTCCGGCCAGCGTTCCTGCCTCTTCCCTCGCCGGCGCTCCCCCTCGGGACTTTCATCCCTCCGGATCTAAGCCTTGCGGCCCACGTTCCCTCTTGCGAGTTCACGACACGCCCACGAGGCAACTTGCAGGATGGCTTGCCATAACTTTACGCCCGATCTCTCTTCGCTCCCCGCGGAGTTTCCCCCGCGGCTCATCGGTCCGAGTCCGCTACGTTCCGTCTGGCTCACTGTTCCGCGTGCCTCTTGGAACCATGGCTAGTATGGAACAACCCGGAAATTTAGTCAAAGGAAAACGACAATTTGCACACAACTATATTTCCTTTGTCACCATCCAGTTACACGCCCGCTACAGTGCAAAACATGTGCATAAAACATGTCTCGCCCAAAATGTTCCAACAAGCGTATTTCACGCCGCCTGCGCTACCATATGTGCTGCATGTCTATCATCGAGGCCGCCGTCCTCGCCGTCATCCAGGGTCTGACCGAGTTCCTCCCCATCTCCAGTTCCGCCCACCTTGCTCTCGCCCCGTGGCTCCTCGGCTGGCAGGACCAGGGGCTTACCTTCGATATCGCCCTCCACTTCGGCACGCTGCTTGCCGTCCTTGTCTATTTCTTCCGCGACTGGCTGCAGGTCACCGCCCAGGCCTTCGGCATCCCCTTCCGCCCCGACCCCACACTCGCCGCAAACAAAAACCTTCTTTGGTGGATGGCCGTCGCCACCATCCCCGTCGGCGTCGTCGGACTCGCCCTCAAGGACTACGCCGAAACCGTCCTCCGCGGACCCTACACCATCGGCTTCATGCTCATCGCCGTCGGCCTGCTGATGGGATACGCCGACCGCCTCCCCGCCGCCAACAAACGCATGGAGCAACTCACCTTCGCCGACGCCATGATCATCGGCATTGCCCAGGCGATGGCCGTCATCCCCGGCACCTCACGCAGCGGCATCACCATCACAGCCGGCCTCTTCCGCAATCTCAGCCGCCACACTGCAGCCCGCTTCAGCTTCCTGCTCTCCACGCCCGCCGTCGCCGCAGCAGCCGCTAAAGCCTTTCTGGACTTGCGCGAACAAGGTGGCGTCCCCCCCGCCATGGTGGGCCCCTTCATCGCCGGAATTCTGGTTAGCGCCCTTACCGGTCTATTCGTTATCGCCCTCTTCCTCAAGTTCCTCCGCAATAATTCTCTCCGAGGGTTTGTACTTTACAGGGTGTTTTTTGGCATAATGGTGATCGCTCTGGCTTTCCTCCGGCGTCCTGCTTAACACCAGGCACTGGATGAGACTATTAGGACCAACCCGGAACGCAAGGCTAAACGAAGCCGCGGGAGTCGTGTATCTGATCGGCGCCTTGGTCTTGGCGCTGAGCCTTTATTCGTTCCAACCCACCGATCCATCGTTTAACACAGCTACTGCCGGCAAGCAGGCCGCAAACCTGATCGGCACCGCCGGCTCCTACACCTCTGACCTGCTCTACCAGCTCTTCGGATTCGGCGCATGGCTGCTGCCGGTAGGCGTGCTCGCCCTCGGACTCAAATGGGTCCGCTCCAAGCCCATCCAGGTTCCCATCATCAAAGCCTGCGGCTTCTCGATCCTCATCCTCGGCGCATGCACCTCGCTCGCCCTCATTCCCGGGCTGCGGCCGTTCGATGGCATGCTCCCCGCCGGTGGCCTCGCCGGAGTGCTGATGGCCGATATCCTCACCGCCTCCCTCAACACCACCGGCGCCGCCCTGCTCACCGCCACCAGCATGTTCGTATCGCTCTACCTGGTGTCGAGTTTCTCGCTCGCCAAGCTTCCCGTCTGGTTCGCACACCCCATCGGCTGGAGCCGCCGCCAGCGCGAACGCTGGATGCGCTGGCGCAAGGAACGCGCCGCCGGCAAACTCGCACGCCTGCGCCGCAAGGAAGAGCAACTCGCCGAAAAAGCCTCCCGCCGCAAACGCGAGAATCCGCAACCCGGCCCCGACGACACGCTGCGCAACATCCCAACCCACCAGGACGCCGACCTTCCCCCGTGGGAAGAGCCCCGCGACCCGCGCTTTGAAGACCGCCAGCCGCCGCGCTCCCATGAGCCCGATCCCGAGCCGGAACCGGAACCCGAAGCCGAGCCCGAAATCCCCATCTGCGTCCTCGAAGAGCCCGAGCCCCCCGAATTCGCTCCGCCTGCGCCGCCGCCCATCCGCGAGCCCGAACCGTTCCGCTCCAGCATGGACACCTCGCGCCACGCCCCCGCGCGCCCGCGCAAAATCGAATATCAGATTCCTTCCACGGCACTGCTCAACGAAGTCCCCGTGCGTTCCGGTTACGACGGCTTCGAACTGAAGGAAATCGCCGGCCGCATTAAGGCCAAGCTCGAAGAGTTCAACGTATTCGGCTCGGTCATGCAGATCAATCCCGGCCCCGTCGTCACCACCTTCGAATACAAGCCCGATGCCGGCGTTAAGTACTCCAAAATCGTCACCCTCAACGACGATCTCTGTCTCGGCCTGCAAGCCGAATCCATCTTTATTGAGCGCCTCGCCGGCAAGCCCACCGTCGGCATCGAAGTCCCCAACTCGCGCCGCGAAGTGATCAGCCTGCGCCAGATCCTCGAATCCGACGAGTTCAACGATTCCGCCTCGAAGATGACCATCTGCCTCGGCAAGGACATCAACGGCCGCATCAAGGTCACCCCGCTCGAAACCATGCCGCACTTGCTCATCGCCGGCTCCACCGGATCGGGCAAGAGCGTCATGCTCAATTCGCTCATCATGTCGGTGCTCTTCAAAGCCACGCCCGACGATGTGCGCATGGTGCTCATCGATCCCAAACGCGTCGAAATGGGCATTTACGAAGGCATCCCGCACCTGCTCACGCCCGTCATCACCGACGCCAAACAGGCCACCAACGCGCTGCGCAACGCCGTGCTCGAAATGGAGCGCCGCCTCAAGCTGCTCGCCTCGCAAGGCGTCCGCAACATCGATCAATTCAACAAAAAGGTGCGCCAGATGGCCAACGAGCCGCGCAGCCTCTTTGAAGAAGAGGGCGCCGAAAAGGAACAACTCGACCCCCTGCCCTACATCCTCGTGGTGATCGACGAGTTGGCCGACCTCATGATGCTCGAGCGCGCCAATGTCGAAGCAGCCGTCACGCGCCTCGCGCAGATGGCGCGCGCCGTCGGCATGCACCTCGTGCTCGCCACGCAGCGTCCCAGCGTCGATGTCATCACCGGCCTGATCAAAGCGAATTTCCCCTCGCGCATCAGTTTCCGCGTGGCCACGCGCGTCGATTCGCGCACCGTGCTCGACGTCATGGGCGCCGAGCATCTGCTCGGCAAGGGCGACATGCTCTTCCTGCCTCCCGGCTCTTCCCGCCTCACCCGCGTCCACGGAGCCCTCGTCACGGAAAACGAAATCAACCGCGTCGTCGAATTCTGGCGCGACCAAGCCATCCCCGACTACGACCAGAGCTTCCTCATGCCCCCGCCTTCGGATGACGATGACGTCGAAGTCAGCGGCGAAGGCAGCGAACCCGGCACGCAAGACCCGATGTATGAAGACGCCGTGCGCGTCGTGCTCGAAATGGGCAAGGCTTCCACCTCCATCCTGCAGCGCCGCTTACGGCTCGGCTACGGCCGCGCCGCCCGCATCCTCGACATGATGTTCAAGGACGGCATCATCGGTCCCCCCGACGGCAGCCGCCCCCGCGAAGTCCTCAAACGCCCCGACTGGCTGGATGAAACCGACGAAGGCCGGCGCTAGACCTTCCTACATCCGCGGCGGCGTCGTCACCACCAGCGCCCGCGCCTCCGTCACCCCGCGATACCCATGCGGCTCCGACGAATCAAAGTACACGCAATCCCCTTCCCCCAACACATGCTCCTCGCCCTGAAACTGTATCCCCACCTCCCCGCTCAGCACATACACAAACTCCGCCCCGTCATGCACATGTTCCTCCGGCTTCGCCTCACTCGGCTGAAATTCCGCCAGAAACCCCTGCATCCCCTTCTCCCGCGCCGAAAACGCCAGCACCTCGAAAAAATACCCCGGCTTCGGATTCCCCGCTCGGTCCGGAAACCGCATCCGCTCCGCCGCCCGCACCACCGAAAACAGCTTCTTGCGCTGCTTCTCCGCGAAAAAATAATCCAGCCCCACATCAAACACCATCGCAATCCGCGCCAGCGTCGGCAGCGTCGGCACCAGCTTCCCGTTCTCCAATTGCGACAACATCGACGCCGACAACCCCGTGTGCTTCCCCAGATCCACCAGCGAAATCTTCTTCCGCAATCGCAGCGTCCGTAGCTTCGTCCCCAGATTGTAATCCGCCAGCACGCGCTGCAGCGTTTCCTCACTGCTCTCGGGCTTCATAGATTCAATTTTACCCTCATTGAAAATCCCGCGGAATGTTTCATCCCCCGTGAATCTAGTTTCGTTTGATTCTGGACTGTTATGGTCTGGATTGCTGATCATGGTCTTAGAGCGTCTCCTCGTTGAGACTCCCCAAAGGAGCCTATCGATGCAAAAAGTCCAGCCGCAACTTACAACTACCAGCGAACAGGACCTCGTGAGCCGCGCCCGGCAGGGAGATTCCGCCGCATTCGCTGAACTCGTTCGCCAAAACCAGACCGCCTCCCGCAAACTTGCGCTTTCTATCCTCCGCGATTCCCACGCCGCCGAAGACGAAGTGCAAACCGCCTTCACCAAAGCCCTCCAGCACATCGGCACCTTTCAGCAGGAATCGAAATTCTCCACCTGGCTCAATCGCATCGTCGCCAATCAGTGCCTCATGCGCCTGCGCCAGCTCCGCCGCTCGCGCCTTTTCCACATCGATGCACCTGTCGAGGAAGAAGGCATCACCTTCGAACTCCCCGACCGCCAGCTCAACCCCGAACAATCGCTCGCCCAGCGCGAAGCCGCGCAAATCCTCAGCCGCGAAGTCAGCCGCATCCCGCCGCTCATGCGCGAAGTCGTCATCCTCCGCGATCTCCAGGAACTCCCCATGGAGGAAGTCGCCGCACGGCTCGGCATCAGCGTCCCCGCCGCCAAGTCGCGTCTGCTCCGCGCCCGCGCCGAACTGCGCCAGCGCCTCCAGCGCCATCAAGGCCGCATGGGACTCCGCACGGTCACAGCCTAAACTTCCCGTACCATTACAATTCCGCAACGGTCTAGTTCCACTGTCTCTTTTCTCAAACCGTGAATCCGGCGAAAATCGATTCAACGCAGATCAAAAACGAGCCATAGAAACCGGAGCGCCTGCTCCTTTCGATGTCTCTTCCTCCCCCGCATAGCCTCCGAGGGCGGGGGAGGTACTTCAGTCATTCTTCCTGTACCATCCTTTCCAGGCGCCGCAACGCAGCACGCGGCGCTTTTCTTTCTTCTCTCCCCCCGCTCACCGCCCCACTCACGATATAATCACCCCCATTCATGGGCATTCGATTTCTACTTCCCCTCCTCGCGGCCGCCAGCGCCTGCGCCCAAAATGCCACCCAAGCCGGACGCTTCCACGTCGAGCATCCCACGCTGCTCAACCTCGGCTTCGAGTGGGCCATCTCGGGCGATGCCAACCGCAACGCCAAGGTCTCCGTCCAATTCCGGCCCACCGGCCAAACCAACTGGCGGGACGCACTCCCGCTCGTCCGCATCGGCGGTGAAAACATCTACCGCCGCCGCGAAAACCTCGACTACACGGTCCCCGACGGATTCGCCGGCAGCATCCTCAATCTCCAGCCCGGCACCGAATACGAATGCCGCCTCCAACTCACCGACCCCGACGGCGTCTCCGGCCAGGCCACGCAAACCGTAAAAGTCCGCACCCGCAGCGAGCCCCAGCCCTACAGCGGCGGCCGCACCCTCCACGTCTACGCCCCCGATTACCAGGGCCCCAAAGTCGAGCCGCACTTCACCAGCGTCATGCAGGCCTACTACGGCGCGGGCCTCGGCGACTGGAGCGTCGTCTGGGAACGCCGCGCCCAACCCGGCGACACCATCCTCGTCCACGCCGGCCTCTACCGCCCCGAAAAACTCAACTACGTCGACCCCATGATGACCCCCTTCGACGGTTCCAACGTGCTATCACTCAAAGCCACCGCCGACAAGCCCATCACCATCAAAGCCGCCGGCGACGGCGAACCCGTCTTCGATGGCGGCGGCAATCACCGCCTCTTCGATGTCATGGGCTCGCGCTACCACATCTTCGATGGCATCACCTTCCGCAATACCGATGTCGCCATCTTCGCCGGACAGAAAGAGGTCACCGGAGCCGTCGGCCTCACCGTCAAAAACTGCCGCTTTGAAAACGTCGGCTTCGGTGTCTGGACCGAATACGCCGGCTCCAGCGACTTCTACATCGCCGACAACCTCTTCCTCGGCCGCGACGACCGCTTCCGCCTCGTCGGCTGGACCGGCTTCATGTGGGCCAGCGCCGGCCCCTACGGCTCCCACCTGCTCACCAGCTATTACGCCATCAAGGTCTACGGACCCGGCCACGTCATCGCCCACAACGCCATCGCCTATTTCCACGACGCCATCGGCATCTCCACCTACGGCACCCCCGAATCCGACCCCGAACGCCGCGCCTCGTCCATCGACATCTACAACAACGAGTTCCACATGCTCAACGATGATTTCGTTGAAACCGACGGCGGCGTTCACAATATCCGCGTCTTCAACAACCGCGGCGTCAACGCGGCCCATGGCGGCTACAGTTCCCAGCCCGTCTTCGGCGGACCCGTCTACTTCATCCGCAACATCCTCTATCACCAGCCCACCGGCGTCGCCTTCAAGTTCTCCGCCAAACCCGCCGGCCTGTTTGTTTATCACAACACCTTGATCGGGGAAAACATCGTCCGCGACCCATCCTCCAACGTGCACTGGCGCAACAATCTCTTCCTCGGCCGCGATACCCCCGACCGCGGCATCATGTCCTGGGCCAACGCCGGCGACACCTACAGCACCGACTACAACGGCTACCGCCCCAACAAAGGCGTTGCGCAGAACTACTGGTGGCTCGGCCCCCAACCCGGCCAGAAACTCTATGAGCCACGCAAGGAGGATTGGAAAACCTTCGCCACACTCGATGAAATGCGCAAAGCCACCGGCCACGAAACCCACGGCATCGAGGTCGACTTCGATATCTTCGAATCGCTCCGCCCGCCCGACCCCACCAAACGCCACGCCGTCTACCACATGATGGATCTCAACTTCCGCCTCAAACCGAACAGCAAAGCGGTCGACGCGGGCGTCGCCATCCCCACCGTAAATGACGGATTCGCCGGCCGCGCCCCCGATCTCGGTGCACTCGAATCCGGCAAACCCGAACCCAAATACGGGCCCCGCTGGATCACCTGGCAGCCCTTCTACCGGTAGACAGCTATGGCAAGCAAACTCATATTTGACTGGACCAAGAAAATCCACATGTACGCGGGGCTGCTCACCTTCACCGCCCTCGTAGTGTGGGGAATCACCGGCATCCACGCTGTCTTCCTGCCGCAACCCGGTGCATTCACTCCCCCGCCCGTCTCCTCGGTGCGCGATATTCCCTACAAAGCGCCGGGCGGCCTCGATGACAAGCAGCTCGCCAAGGAAATCCTCGCCGTGGCCGCCATTCCGCTCGCCGGCGGGCAGTACAACATCCACCGCGATGCGCAATCGAACCTCGCCTTCAATGTCTTCACCATCAACGGCGGCCGCGAGGTCACCTTCTACGAAGACAAAGGCATCGTGCACGTCGAGCACCGCGCCAACGATCTGCTCGGTTACCTCTCCTCCATGCACACCGCGCATTCCCGCCGCCACCGCTTGACGGCTTCCGTCATCGCCTGGGGCTATTTCAATGAATTCGCCAACTGGGCCTTCTTATTCATGTCGCTCTCCGGCGTGTACCTCTGGCTTGCCACCCGCCCCAACCTGCGCTGGGCGCAGTATTCCTTCGGCGGCATGGTGGCTTTAACCCTCGGTCTCTGGATCGCAATCAGGTAAAACCATGTTCCGATTGATGCGCAACATTCATCTCGGCCTCGGGCTTGTCTTTGTCCTCATGGCTCTAGTCTTCGCCGTCAGTTCGGTGGTCATCATCTACCGGCCTTGGTTCAACACCAAACCCGTGGACACCGAATCGACATTGCAGCTATCCCCGGATGAGGCCGCCAGTCCGCGCGCCGCCGCCCGCGCCCTCATGCAAGTCAACCTCGTCAAAGGCGAACTCCGCCAGATCCAGGAGAAAGGCGACCGCGTCAGCTTTCGCGTCGTGCGTCCCGGCGAGATGGCCGACGTGGTCTACACGCCCTCCACCGGCGTAGCAAAAATCAAAATCCGCAGCCACGGCGCGCTGGAAACATTAGTGCAACTGCACACCAATCACGGCTTGTGGCACGAATACGTGCCCTCCAACCTCTGGGCCGCCATCTCCCTGTTCGCTTCCATCGGACTCCTCTTGCTCGGCGCAACCGGAATTTACTTATGGTTCATGCACCACAATGAGCGCATCATCGGAGGCATTCTACTCGCCTTCGGCCTCATCTACGGCCTCGTCACCCTCACCCTCACACGCCTCCAGATGTAGAACCGGAGAAGTCAGTCAAACAAATTCTCGGCCGTGGCTTCCAGGTTGATTTCCGGGACCGAGTAACGTTGCACTTCTCGCAGACCATCGCTGTAAAGGTACATGCGCTTGTTCCGCGGGTCTAGTATCCACAAGTGGGGGATTCCGGCGCTCGCATACTCCCGCAATTTTTCGAGGACGTCAGCGATGCGGTCGTCCGCCGAAATGATCTCGATAGCAATCAGCGGCAGGCGGTCCGGCACACTCCCGGCGGGCTCGGCGGGCCAGAAGATAGACACGTCGGGAATCGCGTGGCGGCCGGTCCGAAGTTTCACTCTGAGTTCGGTGGCCCCTTGTATGTTGTGCGTCTTCTCCTTCTCTCGGAAGAAGTGTGCCAATAGCGATTGTGTCCTGCTGTGAAACCAATCCGGTATGCCACGCTCAATCACCTTCCCGTCTCGAAATTCCCGGTCGAGATCGGGGAAGCTCGTGCGAAGATAAGCCTCTTCGGTGAGCGCGGCCTTCATTGGCATACGCTTATGCTAACAACTCCGCCTCGCTACAATCGGGGCTCTACCGCGAAAAATACCCCGTCACCTCCAATCCCACATGCGTCGTCCCCGCCACGCGCACATCCACCGACCCCGTCGCCGAAGCCGGCACAATCCCTGAATTCGCCAGCGTCTGACCCTGGAACGCATTCAATTGCGAAATATTCGGCCACGCCGTCCCCGATGGCCACAAGCTCAGGTACGGCATCCCATTCCCATTCGGAAACACCCACGCATTCAGAGCCCACGCCTTCGCCGTCGCCGGCAATCCCGCGCAACCGCTTTGCGGCACGGGCACCGTGCGGTCCGCGCCCGGCGAAATCGCCGGACCCCCAAACGGCCCCGCCAGCACTGCGTTCTGCGTATTCATCACCCGGCACTGCCGCACCGGGAAATAGAACAGCCCGCGCCCCGTGCCGTCATCCGGCGCGAAGTACCCGTTGATGTCCAGAATCAGGTTCGTCGCGTCCAGCGTGAACACATCGATGCTCCCATTGGCGCTCGCCGGCACAATCGCGCTATTCGCCGTCGCATATCCGAAAAAGGCGTTCGTATTCGAAATATTCGGCTGCGGCACCCCCGTCGGATACGCCGTGATAAACGCCACCGGATCCCCATTCGTCAGTTCCCCCGGCGCCAGTGTCATCTGCAGCGAATACGCCGCCGCCACCGGCAACGAGCACCCCGGACTCCCCGGCAGCCGGAACGTCCGGTTTTCCCGCGCCTGCATCCGCTGGTTCCCATACGGCGGCGGCAGCGAGCTATAGATCGGACCCCGCGTATCCACAGCGCGGCACGGCTGGATCGGATAATACAGCAGCCCCGCCGCACCCACGTCATCCGTGAAATACCCGCTGATATCCAGAATCAGATTCACCGACTGCGACGCATA